>JAYSUZ010000412.1:0-5321 GCA_043718845.1 Cytophagales bacterium | reverse complement strand
GTAGAAAAAAAGCAAATTGTAAGTCAGGCGGCCAATCATGCTCGAACGCTCAAATCATATATTGGAGGGCAGAAGGATAATTTATATAGGTTTAAAAGGGAGAAGAAGGTGTTTCAGATTGCGCTCCAGCAGAAATTTACAAATGCCTTAATTTGTATTTTATTTTTTATAATTGGAGCACCCCTAGGGGCGATTATAAAAAAAGGTGGCTTAGGAATACCGATGATTATTTGTATTGTTTTTTTTATTTTCTATTATATTATTTCTATGACAAGCGAGAAATGGGTAAAAGAAAACGAAGATAGCGCTGTTTATTTTGCTATTTGGTTGCCATTATTGGTTTTATTGCCTTTCGGGTTATTTTTCCTTCGCCAAGCAAAAAATGATTCTAGGGTTTTTGATACAGACATTTATAGTATATATCTAAGCAAGGTGAGCGATTTTATAAAAAAGAATAGAAAATAAATCACTGACAATAAGGAAATTATATTTATTTATTAGATTGCTGTTATTAAAGTTGCATAGAATGAAAAAAAAACTTATTTTTGCACCTTATTATAAAGTATAAAAACTAAAAAGCTGATATACCAAGATGTATTTGACTAAAGAAAAAAAAGCGGAAATTTTCAAAAAACAAGGAAATGCTAAATCTGTAACCGACACAGGATCTCCTGAATCTCAGATTGCACTTTTCACTTTCAGAGTGAATGAACTTACAGCACACCTTAAAACGCACCCAAAAGATTTCTCTACTAGATTAGGGCTTTTGAAATTGGTAGGTAAAAGAAAACGATTATTAGATTATCTACACAAAGTAGATATCGTAAGATATAGAGCTGCACTTGCAGACAACAATCTAAGAAAATAGATATATTGAAAGTAATAGGACATAAGAGGGGATTCAAACGGATTCCCTCTTTTGATTAATTTCAACGTCCTGCAACTTCCTTTTTTTCAATTTAAAGAAATTACCCAAAGAATTTAGTATGATTCCTAACGTTATAATTAAAAAAATTACGCTGGACGATGGTAGAGAAATCACAATCGAGACAGGTAAACTTGCGAAACAAGCAGACGGTTCTGCAGTAGTAAGAATGGGTGATACTATGCTATTGGCAACAGTAGTATCGTCTCCAGAAGCTAAAGCAGGTGTTGACTTCATGCCGCTATCGGTTGATTACCAAGAGAAATTTGCGGCTACAGGTCGTATTCCTGGAGGTTTTCTTCGTAGAGAAGGAAGATTATCCGATTATGAAGTACTTATATCAAGATTAGTGGATCGTGCTATGCGCCCACTTTTCCCAGATGACTACCATGCGGATACTCAGATTAATATTGTAATGATTTCGGGAGATATGAACGTATTGCCAGATGCTTTAGCAGCCCTGGCGGCTTCTGCAGCGATGGCCGTTTCGGATATCCCTTTTAATGGTCCTGTATCAGAAGTTAGAATAGCTAAAGTAGAAGGTAAATTTATTATTAATCCTACGTTGGCGGAAATCGCAAAAGCGGAAATGGATTTAATGGTTGCGGCTACCGAAGAGAATATTCTAATGGTAGAAGGCGAAATGAGCGAAGTTTCTGAAGCTACCATGCTTGAAGGACTTAAACTGGCACACGATGTTATCAAAAAAATGTGTATAGCGTTGAAAGAGCTAGAAGCGGAAGTTGGTAAAACAGTGAAAAGAGTTTATTCGCATGAAGTAAACAAACCAGAATTAAAAGAAAAAATTAAAACAGAACTATACGCTAAAGCTTACGCTGTAGCGAGAAAGTTGAGTGCTAATAAAAGCGAACGTTCTAAAGGATTTAAAGAAGTGGTAAACGAATTTATTGCGGCTTATCCTGCTGAATTGCTTGCCGAAGATCTTCCTTTAATAAAAAAATACTACCACGATATTGAAAAAGATGCTGTGCGTAATATGGTATTAGACGAACGTGTTCGTTTGGATGGTCGTAAATTAGATCAAATCCGTCCTATTTGGTCGGAAGTAAGTTATCTCCCTTCTGCACATGGTTCGGCTGTATTTACAAGAGGCGAAACGCAATCTATTACTACGGCTACTCTTGGTACAAAAAGAGACGAGCAGATGATAGACGGTGCTATTTTTGAAGGTACTAATAAATTCATGTTGCATTACAACTTCCCAGGGTTTTCTACAGGAGAAGTAAAACCAAATAGAGGCGTTGGACGTCGTGAAATTGGACACGGTAATTTGGCATATAGAGCATTGAAAAAAGTATTGCCTGTAGGAGATGAAAACCCTTACACAATTCGTATTGTTTCGGATATTCTGGAATCAAATGGTTCGTCTTCTATGGCTACTGTTTGTGCTGGAACATTAGCTCTGATGGATGCGGGTATCAAAATATCAAGCCCTGTTTCGGGTATTGCAATGGGACTTATATCCGATGCCGTAAGTGGCAAATTTGCAGTACTTTCTGATATTCTTGGAGACGAAGATCACTTAGGTGATATGGACTTTAAAGTAACAGGAACAGAAAAAGGAATTACGGCTTGTCAGATGGACATGAAAGTAGAAGGTCTTTCTTACGAAGTATTGTCTCAAGCGTTAGAACAAGCAAAAGCAGGTCGTCTTCATATTCTTAATGAAATGAAAAAGACACTTTCTGCTCCAAGAGAAGACTTGAAACCACATGCTCCTAGAGTTGTTTTGATCAAAATTCCTAAAGATATGATCGGCGCTTTGATAGGGCCAGGCGGTAAAGTGATTCAAGAAATACAAAAAGTAACGGGCGCTACACTTGTGGTAGAAGAAGTTGTGGACGGTGGAATGGTAAATATTTATGCGAGTGATAAAGATATTCTTGACCGAGCATGTGCTTGGGTAAAAGGTATTGTGGCACTTCCAGACGTAGGTGAATCGTACACAGGGAAAGTGAAATCCATACAGCCTTTTGGTGCATTTGTTGAATTTATGCCTGGTAAAGACGGTCTGTTGCATATTTCAGAAATCAAGTGGGAAAGACTTGAGACGATGGAAGGTGTACTTGAAGTAGGCGAAGAAGTGAAAGTGAAGCTTATTGAAATAGATAAAAAAACGGGTAAATACAGACTTTCTAGAAAAGCTTTGATTCCAAAACCTGAGAAAAATGAGGTTTAATTATTTGAAAGTTAATATTTTACAATAATCAAAACTTTAATGGGTTTTATTTCGTTTCTATTTAAGATATTATAACAAACTGATGAGACAGCTAAAAATAAGTAAACAGATTACCAATCGCGAGAGTCAGTCGTTGGATAAATACCTCCAAGAGATTGGAAAGGTAGATTTACTTACTCCTGATGAGGAAGTAGAATTAGCAAAAAGGATTAGGGATGGTGATCAGCTGGCTTTGGAAAAATTGACCAAAGCGAATTTACGTTTTGTGGTTTCTGTAGCAAAGCAATATCAAAACCAAGGGTTATCTCTTGGAGATCTTATAAACGAAGGAAATCTTGGACTGATAAAAGCAGCACAGCGATTTGATGAAACAAGAGGGTTTAAATTTATTTCGTATGCGGTATGGTGGATTCGTCAATCCATATTGCAAGCACTAGCCGAGCAATCTAGAATTGTAAGACTTCCGTTGAATAGAGTAGGCTCTTTGAATAAAATATCTAAAACGTTTTCAGAACTAGAGCAGAAATTTGAAAGAGAGCCTTCACCCGATGAGCTTGCAGAGGTATTGGACGTAACTACGGCTGAGGTTGTAGATACGTTGAAAATTTCTGGTCGCCATGTATCTATGGATGCCCCTTTTGTGCAAGGAGAAGAAAATAGTTTGTTGGATGTATTGGAGAACGATAGTGAATCTACACCAGACTCTGGTTTGATGAACGATTCGTTGAGGAAAGAAGTACAACGAGCGCTTTCTACACTTACGCAACGGGAAGCAGACGTGATTACTCTTTATTTTGGTTTGAATGGAGAGCATGCAATGACCCTAGAGGAGATAGGAGAGAAGTTCAACCTTACACGTGAACGAGTAAGACAGATAAAAGAGAAAGCAATACGAAGATTGCGACATACTTCCCGAAGTAAGGCTTTGAAACCTTATTTAGGATAACGAAATAAAAAAACCGCTTTATGCGGTTTTTTTATTATTTTTAAACAAAAACAACCATTGTCTACAAAAGAAACTGCTAAAATTGGATTGGTAACCGCTATATGTATTATAGTGGCAAATATGATAGGCACGGGTGTTTTTACGAGTTTAGGATTCCAGGTTTTAGGTATTCAATCTATCTCTGCACTCTTGTTATTGTGGGTAGCAGGAGGTGTTGTCGCTATTTGTGGAGCACTTACGTATGCAGAACTTGCGGTTGCTATGCCGAGGTCTGGCGGCGAATACCGCTACCTCTCTCATTTGTATCATCCCTCTTTAGGTTTTTTGTCTGGTTGGGTATCGGCTACCCTTGGTTTTGCTGGCCCTGTAGCCATTGCATCCATGGCTTTTGGGGAATATTTTTCAAATGTACTGCCATTTGCAACTCCTAACACACTCGCCGTTTTATTGCTTATTATTATTACAATTTTAAACATGGCAAGTATAAAAGCAGGCGCAAAATTTCAGACGATATTTACGCTTGTAAACCTTTCGCTTATTGTTTTTATCATTATTAGTGGGTTTATCCTTTCAGACCACAGCCATTTTCAAATAGATTTTACGGTAGATGATTATAAGCAAGCCATTAGTCCAGCATTTTTTGTTTCGCTGGTATATGTTTCATTTGCTTATTCTGGATGGAATTCGGCTACCTATATAGCGGAAGAAATTAAAGATCCCAAGAAAAATCTACCAAGAGCGCTCTTTTTAGGAAGCTTTATTGTAATGATTTTATATCTGCTACTCAATTTCATTTTCCTTTATTCTACACCTATTCCACAGCTGGGAGGGCAGTTGCAAGTGGCATTCATTGCAGCCAAAAATATTTTCGGACAAGAAGGTGCCGTTATTATTGCCGTTATTATTTCGATAGGATTAATAGCCTCTGTAAATTCTATGATGTTTACAGGGCCAAGAGTAACCAGAGCAATAGGAGAAGATTTCCCTGTTTTCGGAAAATTAGCGCATTTGAATCGTAAAGGAAGTCCTATATATGCTATTTTAGTACAGTTTGTGGTTGCCTTGATTTTGATATACACTTCTAATCCCAAGGAAGTAATGACTTATTTGGGATTTACGCTTAGTTTATTTACAACACTTACGGTTGGAGGTGTTTTTCAGTAATTCAGCCTAAATTTCACGCTATTGATTATTAGCGTGTTGAAGTATTTTTTAAAATCAACTTTTCGTGTTAACTTTGTCACATACCC
>JAYSUZ010000411.1:0-2469 GCA_043718845.1 Cytophagales bacterium | reverse complement strand
GGTCACGGATGTTGGTGATTTCTACTTCGTCCAAACTTCCTGTCATTTCTTTCCGGTAACGGGAAATAAAAGGAACAGTAGCGCCGCTATCAAGCAATTCGACGGTAGCTTCGATGTTTTTGAGCGCGATGTTCAGCTCTTTTGCGATTTTAGTAGTGTGCATGAATAATAAATAAATTATAAATAGTAAGTGGGAATATTTTTATGCGTTTATTAGAGTGTTAACTCATGTTGAAAAATTTTATCGTTCATATTTTCTTATAGGTAAAGGTAAGGAAATATAGGAATAGTTGATACTTTTGTCGATTACAAATTTTATAATGAAGTTCGTTTTGTATTTATTTGGGCACTAAGGATTAATAGAAATCACCTGTTTATCTTACTTTCACGATAGCCCTAAGCGTATATCCTTTCTTTCTCAATAAATTCAATACCCCATTTTCACCTGGAAGATGTGCCGCACCTATAGCACAAAATACCGTTTCGGTGCGCATCAATTTTTCCAATCGGTGCGCCATGACGATATTTCTATTTTTAATCATAGCATCTCCAAATTCCCCTTCCATTTCTGGTGTTTGGATAAAGGCGTAAATAGAATCTAAATTTTGGGAAGCATAAATAGTCGCCATACGCTGTAGTTCTTTTTTTTCTTCTTCACTATTTTTGACTTGTTCTACCAGCATTTTCGCCTGCTCTTCTATGGACAGTTCGTTCAAGACGCTCATCTGCTCTTGTATTGTTTCAAGCCCTTTTACATTGAGGTTGTAGTCTTTTGCTTTTTCTTGAAGGTATTCGTCCAGCGCTTTGGGTATGTCTTTTTCAAGCATAGATTCGGAGATAAGGGCAGACGTAAAAATAGGTTTTATTTTATTTACCAATAAAGACATTGCACCTATATTTTTGTTGCAAAATTTCTTTACTCTTTTGTATTCCGCTTTCGTTAAAAGGGTTTTTAATTCTTTTCCTGGAGGAAGTAGAATATCGGAGGACAGTTCTTTTGCCGCTGTTTTATCGAGTACGATTTCTCCCGCAAAGGTTTGGCAGGATTTTAATTTTAGGAGAAGGGAATCGTGGAATTGAAAAGCGCGTTTGTCTTTTACGTGCATGGTGCCAAAAATATAACACGTTCCTTTAAGGCTGTCTCCCTTTATTTCCCATAGTAGAGCGGTGGTTTGCGCTTTCCCCGAAAGGGATAAAAGTAGCAGAACAACACCGCTTAGAATAGTTTTAGAATATTTCATTCGATCAGGACTAAGGAATTCGTTTATTTCGTATCTTTACAAAGGTAATGTAATAGATTAGGGTATGAATAAAATTATTTTAGTTGTTTCGTTGTTTTGTGCCATGCTGTTCTATGGTGCGGATATAAAAGCGCAAGACGGTGGAGGGAAGAAGTCTAAGAAGACCAAAGGAATGGGTACGCAAGACGACGTAGATCAAGATGTACAAGACAGCAAAACGCGTGGAATGTCTAAAGCAGACAAAAAAAACCTAGCCAAAAAGAAGAAAGAAGTAGCGGCCAAACGAAAAAAAGACGAGGTAACGCGCCGAAATTCGGATAAAATAGCCCGTAAACGCTTGAATAAGACCTTGAAAGGAGCGAGTAAGAAAAAGAAAAACTATGTAAAAACACACTAGTTTCAGTGCTTTTTATTTTTAGGATGCATAATAAAATGCCGAAAGAGTTGGCTTATTCATTGATAATGACCAAAAAGTAGCTTGAAAAAAGGGTGAAAAATGATGCAAATGCACTATATGAAATGTCCTTTTTTGGGCTAACCTTTGCAGGGAATTAGCTAAAGGAAAACAAAAATCAGCTATTTGGATAATTTTAATTTTTGAAACAATGAAAAAACAAGTATTAGTAGTGTTATTGATAGGGTTACTATCGTGGAGCGGAAAGGCTCAGGTGGTGGTGACACCAGGAACTTGGCCGGTGATGTGTCAGGGAGGGAATACTGTGGAACAGATTAATCCTATTGTAATCAAAGAAACAAATCCTATGGATTTTTCAAACTCTACTACTGACGACTATGAAATAGCCGCTCCTTCTGGGTATCGTTTTGGTAATTCTATTTGTCGTGCCTTTATGTATTCGAATAATTCAGTTCAGTCATTGTTTGTAGAGCAGCGTTACTTATTAGAAGATAGGCTTAAGATTCATATCTCAGGGGCTTCAAGCGCATCGCTTGATTCCATTAAAATTTCGGGAATACAAATATTCGCCGTTGGAGGAAGTGCGTTGTATGCACCCAACATATACAGAGTAGATGCGACAAGGGCTCAATTTTGGCTTGAGAATGGTTCCAATCATCACCAAAATGATAATATGCCAGATGACCTTCAACTTCATGGTGTACTTTCAAGTATCCCTAGTTCGCGTTCCCAAATAACCTTTGTGCCTGACCCTTTTTATTGTAATAAGGAGAATGTAGCGGTTTCACTGACTGCTACTCCTGTCCGGGGAAG
>JAYSUZ010000042.1:0-4577 GCA_043718845.1 Cytophagales bacterium | reverse complement strand
TTCAGGGCGCAAAAAATAATTAATCATTCTACTTATATTCTACTATGAAATTTTATTTTACAAAGGCTATTCTAGGATCCATACTAGCAATGCTGTGGGCTGCGAACTCGGTATCGGCTCAAGACGATCTTGAAAAAATGTTGGAGGAGGCGGAAAAGCCTAAAAAAGAATACGTAAAAGGAACTTTTAAATCTACTCGGATTATAAACCTTCAATCTACAGAAAAGGTAGCTCCAGGCGCGCTCCAATTTGTGATACAGCATCGATTTGGCCCAGTAAATGGAGGGTATTATCAATTGTTTGGTTTTGACCAAGCTACTATTCGGTTTGGTTTTGAGTATGGATTAAATAAATATATGGACGTAGGAATAGGACGAAGTTCTTACCAGAAAAATATAGACGGGTTTTTAAAAATAAAATTAATAAGACAGTCAGAAGGGCCTGGAGCGCTGCCTTTCTCATTATTATATTTTACCAGCATTACGATGAATGGAATGAAATGGACGGATACGTCAAGAATAAATTATTTTTCTTCGAGACTTACGTATGTTCATCAATTAATAGTAGGGAGTAAAATAACCGATCGTTTGTCTCTCGAAATAGTTCCGACGGCTATTCACCGCAATCTTGTAGTCCAAGCAGCAGAGCAGAATCTTGTCTTTGCTGTAGGCACAGGAGGACGATTCAAACTGTCTAAAAGGTTGAGTATAAATGCTGAATATGTTTTAAGAATTCCGCCGAAAGACAAAACGGTAGAGGCTTATGCCAATAACTTCAATTCGTTATCCGTAGGCGTAGACATAGAAACGGGGGGACACGTTTTTCAACTACATTTGAGCAATTCGCTCCCAATGATTGATAAAGGCTTTATGCTCGAAACAGATCAGTCGTGGCAAAAAGGTGGCATACATATTGGTTTCAATATTACCAGAGATTTTGTTATAAATAAAAAAGCTAAAAAATAAACTACTATGAATACAGTTCGCCCTTGCATGCTGATAATACTTTTATTAGCGATATTCAGTGCTACTTATGCTCAGAAATATCAACTCAAAGAGTCTAAGACGACTTTTTTTTCTACTACCCCAATTGAAGATATTGACGCCGTAACCAAGGAAACGAAAGGAATCTTGGATGCGGGTGCAAAAACTTTTTTCTTTAAAATTCCGATTGCCTCTTTTGTTTTCAAATCTGACCTCATGAGAGATCATTTTAATGAGAATTACATGGAAAGTGAAAAATTTCCGAACGCTACATTTAAAGGAACAATAGAAGGTAATTTTGATTTGACAAAAGACGGGAGTTATCTTGTTTCCGCTATCGGAGATATGACGATTCATGGTGTTGTGAAAAAAGTTTCGATACCGTCTACGATTTCGGTAAAAGAGGGAGTTGCTTCCATAGACAGTAAATTTAAAGTAGCGCTTAAAGACTATTCGATTGATATTCCAACGGTAGTATTCAATAAAATAGCGGAAGTGCTAGAGGTGAAAATTACGGCTCAATTAGAACCAATGAAATAATAAAACCGTTGATCAGTTAAATAATAAATTGAAGCGGAGCCGCTTTTAAAACGGATTTTTATTGATTTATTATTTAACTTAATAAAAATAAGGGTGTTGCGTATTTTTTTCATAACGTTTCTTTTTTATAATAAATAGTACCCGATAGGGTAGAAATCTTGCTTTTTTGTTCTAATACATTAAACTAATACGTAACTTTGTGCCCACAAAAAAAATGAAATTTAAACTATCAAAATGTCGACTGTAATAGTAAAAAATCCCGTTTCAGACAGACTGAACTTATTGTCAGAGTCCGAAACATTGGCCATGACCAAAAAAGCGAGAGAACTTGCAGCTCTTGGTCACAAAGTAATCAGTTTAAGTGTTGGAGAGCCTGATTTCCAAACACCACAACACATCAAAGATGCAGCGAAGAAAGCTATTGACGATGGGTTTTCATTCTATTCTCCAGTACCGGGCTATCCTGAATTGAGAGCTGGAATAGCTGAAAAACTGAAACGTGAAAACGGATTGGACGTTACGGCAGAAAATATAGTTGTTTCTACAGGGGCAAAACAATCGTTGGTAAATGCATTGTTGTGCCTTGTAAACAAAGGAGAAGAAGTGATTATCTTTGCACCCTATTGGGTGAGTTATGTTGAAATGGTGAAGTTGGCGGAAGGTACTCCTGTTATTATTACAGGTACTATTGAAAATGACTTCAAAGTTACAGCAGCTCAATTGGAAGCGGCCATCACGCCCAAAACAAGAGCTATTATGTACTCTAGCCCATGCAATCCTACAGGGTCTGTATTTAGCGAGAAAGAATTGACGGCGATAGCGGATGTAGTGGCAAAACATGAAAATCTTTTCATTATTGCAGATGAGATTTACGAATACATCAATTTCGAAGGTAAGAATTTCTCTATAGGAAGCCTTCCTTCGGTGAAAGACAGAACGGTAACCGTTAACGGTTTTTCTAAAGGATATGCCATGACAGGCTGGAGAGTTGGTTATATCGCTGCGGTAAAATGGATTGCTGCGGCTTGTGATAAACTACAAGGTCAGGTTACTTCTGGTACATGTTCTATAGCTCAGAAGGCCGCTTTCGCTGCTATCACTGGCGATAATTCTGCTGCACAGGAAATGGCTGCTGCCTACAAAAGAAGAAGAGATCTAGTATTAGGTCTGATGAAAGATATCCCAGGAGTGAAATACAATATTCCTCAAGGTGCTTTTTATGCTTTCCCTGATATTAGTTATTATTTAGGGAAATCGTTCAACGGTATAAAAATAGAAAAAGCAAGTGATTTGGCTATGTTCCTGCTCAACGAAGCATTTGTAGCTACAGTAGGCGGAGACGCTTTCGGAGCGCCACAGTGTATTCGTATTTCTTTTGCTGCATCAGATGAAAATTTGGTGGAAGCAATGAGAAGAATAAAAGAAACATTGGCAAAATTAAATTAATTATTTGTGGGGACGCATTTGGATGTGTCCCCATTAATTTTCTAAGACGTGTACGAAAGCGTCCACACAAGCAACCACGATGCAAAAGCAACACTACAATTCCCTAGAAGAAATCTTTGACGCTTTCAATCAACTGAAAATATTGGTTATTGGAGATGTAATGATTGATTCCTATCTCTGGGGAAAAGTAGAACGAATTTCTCCCGAAGCTCCTGTACCCATACTTAACGTAGAAAAAAGGGAAATCAGACTGGGTGGCGCTGCCAATGTAGCGCTCAATCTCCAAGCGCTAGGAGCCACACCTATATTGTGTTCCGTAATAGGAAACGATATGGACGGAGCAAGTCTACTCAAATTAGTAGAAGAGAACAAGTTGAGTAGCGAAGGAATTGTACTAAGTGAGGAGCGTATTACCACCATCAAACATCGTGTTATTTCAGGGTCGCACCATTTACTGAGGGTAGACCAAGAAACCGACAAGGAGATTACCGAACAGGAAAAACAAAAACTTATAGCGAAAATAACGGTGCTCCTTGCTACCGTTGACGCTGTTATTTTTGAAGATTACGACAAAGGAGTATTGAATAAAGCCGTAATTGAAGCGGTGATAGCAAAAGCAAAAGAAACTAATATTCCGACTATTGTAGATCCTAAAAAAAGGAACTTTCTGTATTATAAAGGGGCTTCGCTTTTTAAACCTAATAAGAAGGAACTGAAGGAAGGGCTTAAGATTGACGCCGATTTAAATGATGTAAAGGAAGTTGAAAAATCGGTTCAACAGTTGAAAGCACAACTACAATTAGAGTCTGTATTGATTACGCTTTCTGAGAATGGGGTATATTTTCAGAATGAAAAAGAGCGAATTCACCTTCCCGCACACATTAGAAAAATATCGGATGTGTCGGGTGCAGGAGATACCGTAGTGAGTACCGCAGCACTCTGTTTGGCACTAGGACTTTCGGCAGAAATTATAGCAGGGCTTTCAAACTTAGCAGGAGGCTTGGTTTGCGAGCAGGTGGGTGTAGTGCCAATAGAGAAAAGCAAACTACTAGAAGAAGCGATAAGAGAAAAAATAGCGTGTAGGTAATTCTAACTACTTGTTTTTATTTTTTATACAACCAGTGTTCTGGATTCATTTTTATGTTGCTTTTCCAAATTTGAAATTGCAATTGTGTGACGTCGTCTTTGTCTGTATAAACCATTCCTATCGGTTGTTTTGCAGTCACTTCATCTCCTGTTTTTACGGATACGGATTTCATCTTTGCATACACCGTAAAATAGTCTCCATGTTGAATCATTACTACTTTATTCATTCCCGGCACTTCGGCTACGGTTATTATTTTGCCTTGGAAGACCGCACGCACAGGTTCATTTCTTGAAGATTGTATGTCGACTCCCAAATTATCAATAAAGACGCCCTTTAATACAGGGTGCGATTGTTTGCCAAAATGCTGTGCAATACTCCCCTTTAATACAGGCCAAGGTAGTTTTCCCTCATTGTCTGTAAACGAACCAGAAAGTGCTTGGTCCTCGGGTGTTAGATTGATGTTAAATTCATCTGCGGAAGGTTTCTTGCTTTTGGTATTCTTAGTATTTTTTGAAGTAGTC
>JAYSUZ010000410.1:0-5335 GCA_043718845.1 Cytophagales bacterium | reverse complement strand
CCTCCATAAATAACAGACCCAGGACCACGAATAATTTCAATCCTCTTTATCTGATTTAAAGGAATCCTATTGCCTGTAGGAAACGTACCATAACTCGTTTCATTCATATTCACACCGTCTATTAAAAAAAGAATCTTCCCTTCCATCCCCCATATTCCTCTCACTCCAAAAGAGATCATACTACCATAATCCCGCCCCATATCAAAACCGGGTATTCTCGAGAGCAAATCATTCAAATCTCTCGCTCCTGTTTTTTTTATATCATCATCCGAAATAATAGTAATTGACCCTGGTGTTTCTCTAATAGTAGAAGATTTTTGAGACGCTACCGATATCTGAACTTTCATCAAATCGTCCAAACTAATCTCTTTATCTAGCAACAACGACCTTAAAGTATCCTGAGCAAACAAAGGAGAAACGACTTGTAGATAAATTAAAAAAATAAGTATCTTTTTCATCACAATTGTACTATCGAAATTTCAGTTTAAGGTATTATGTTGTCCGTTAGGTTTTTTTAAATATATA
Organism: Cytophagales bacterium; assembly: GCA_043718845.1. Classification (GTDB taxonomy): domain Bacteria; phylum Bacteroidota; class Bacteroidia; order Cytophagales; family Cytophagaceae; genus JANYCO01. The sequence continues at coordinate 4,810 of JAYSUZ010000410.1, read as the reverse complement.
AAAATAGTTTCACATCCCAACTATCTAAAGATAACTTCTATACAAGTATCGAAAAAAAATAGTTAAAAAAAGAAGGATATACGAATCAAGCATTCAACTCCTATATCCCTCCCTTTTTCGCACTATACTGCCACATTATTATCCCTCAATGCATCGTTAAGCGACGTTTTTAAATCTGTACTTGGCTTACGTTTTCCAATAATAAGTGCACATGGCACATGGAAATCGCCCGCTGGAAATTTTTTAGCATACGAACCCGGTATTACTACCGAACGCTCGGGTACATATCCTTTATATTCAATAGGGGTTTCTCCTGTTACATCAATCACTTTTGAACTCCCCGTCAACGTAACATTAGCGCCCAATACGGCTTCTTTGCCTACATGTACTCCTTCTACAATAATACATCTAGAACCAATAAATGCTCCGTCTTCAATAATAACAGGCGCGGCTTGAACAGGCTCTAATACCCCTCCTATTCCTACGCCTCCACTCAAGTGTACGTTTTTGCCAATTTGAGCACAACTGCCTACTGTAGCCCATGTATCCACCATAGTACCTTCGTCCACATAGGCGCCTATATTTACATAAGAAGGCATTAATATTACCCCTTTACTAAGGTAAGCACCATAACGCGCAGTAGCAGGCGGCACTACACGAATACCCAATTTCTCATAGTCTCTTTTCAATTCCATTTTATCATGGTATTCAAAAGGACCTACTTCCATTGTTTTCATTTTTTGAATGGGAAAATAAAGTATTACCGCTTTTTTAATCCACTCGTTTACTTGCCATGTGCCGTCTCCTCTTGGTTCTGCCACTCTAAGTCGCCCCTTATCAAGCTCTTCTATAATGTAACGGATGGTATCGGTAGTTTCTTTTAGTTGTAATAAACTTCTATCCGCCCATGCTTTTTCGATTATTTCCTTCATTGTATTAATTGTTTGAAAAATTATTTTAAATTTAGTTCTCGCAAATAAGGGAAATGAATAAAAAGATAGTTGTAATAGCCTCTGTACTCAAACCCGTAAACGATGCACGAAATTACGAAAAAACTGCAATTTCAATAGGGAAGTTGGGGAATTATCAGATAAATCTTGTGGGTCAGAAAGTTCTGAACACACCCTTAGAGCCTTACATCGTTTTCGATTCCCTCTTTTCGTTCTCAAGACTAAGTTTTAAGCGTTTTTTTGCCGGTTGGAGATTTCTAGCGTATTTAAGGAGACTCCATCCTGACGTCGTTATCATCACCACTTTTGAATTGCTACTCCCTGCCGTCGTTTATAAAATTCTAACAACTAAAAAAATTATCTACGACGTTCAAGAAAATTATTTTCGAAATCTTATTTATACCACTACTTTTCCTTTTGGCATAAAACATATTTTGGCTGTAGGCGTACGCACCTTAGAATACCTGACACGCCCTTTTATATCCCATTATTTATTGGCAGAAAAAAACTATGAAAAAGAGTTTTACTTTACTAAAAATAAACATACAATACTTGAAAATAAACTCTTCAAAACTTCCGTAAAATCACGAATAATAAGGAACGATAATACAATACAACTCTTATATACAGGCACTATCGCTGAAAATTATGGAATATTCGAGGCGGTTGACTTGGCAAAGGCGCTGCACAAAATAGAGCCTAAAATACGACTAAAAATAGTTGGCTTTGCTGCACAAAAAGACGTATTAGAAAAATTAAAAAAAACGATTAAAGCGCACGATTTCATAACACTCGTTGGCGGTGATTCTTTTGTTGCTCATCAAGAAATTCTCGCCCTTATAGCCCAATCTGATTTTGGATTAATCTCCTATCGTCCTGATAAAAGTACCGAAAATTGTATTCCTACTAAATTGTACGAATACCTTGCACACCAGCTTCCCTTCCTTATCAGTCCAAACCCCGCATGGCTTGCACTCACTTATAAATACAGTGCAGGAATAGCCGTAGATTTTTATAACCCAACGATAGAAAAACTCCTTTCTCAAATGAAAGAAAATACCTTCTACACCACCGTACCTGGAGAAGAAATTTATTGGAACGAACATTTAAATTTGAAACTCTAACAGATTCGTTGATATTCTAGAAAAAGTAAATTTTCTACCTTTATAATGCACCACCAAATCCTTAAATCATCACTAATGAACATAGAAAGAGCAATTGAAATAGCCGTAGCGGCACACAAAGGGCAAGTAGACAAAGCGGGCAGGCCTTATATCCTGCACGTATTACAAGTAATGATGGCTGGAAAAACAGACGAGGAACGTATCGTAGGCGCCTTGCACGATGTGGTAGAAGATACAGAATGGACTTTTGAGCAACTCGCCAAAGAAGGATTCGACAACCCAATAATCGAAGCGCTGAAATGTGTGACGAAAGTAAGCCCCGATGAAAATTATGAGTCCTTCACAGACAGAGTAAAGGAAAATCCACTCGCTATTCGTGTAAAGCTAAACGACCTTAGAAGTAACATGGACTTGACCAGATTAGTGCGTGTAAAAGAGCACGATATAGAGCGCTTCAATCGATATTTGAAGGCTTATAACGAGTTAATCGTTATGATTTAGAAGCAATAATGAGCGGAGCATCGAAAATTTACAACAGCAGTAAGTAGTAGTTTCAATGCTCCGTATAAACAGGCTACTTCAAACCCATTTTTTTAGCAATCTCTTTCGGCACAGCGTCTTTGTGTACCATTATACTTGTAGTTTTGAGTAAGACATAATTTTCTGTTGCATAAAAATAGCCTTTACAATCGTTGCGCTCTTCGCCCCAAGAATTTTTTACTAAGTAATATTTTGCATCATTTTGGTCACGAGCTATTCCTATGATGTGCATGCCGTGGTCGTCTTCTGTACTGTAATTATCAAACGCTTGTTGACGCATTTCTTGCGTTATTACACGCTCTGGTAGCGGTTTTGTAAACATCGAATCTTTCTCTGCCTGTGTCATTTCATCGTATTCTTTTTCAGGAACATAAGCCACGCCATTGGTAAAAGAGAATGATTTTTCACTTATATCACTCGCCCAAGCTATTCCATAATTAGTAGCAATTGCGTTACTCATTATCTTTTGCAGGTCAGCAAGTGGCACATTGTAAACAGCATCCCAAGACCAATTGTCGGGAATTTCAAGGGCAAATTTGCTATAAAAAGGATGGTGAGAAAAGGAGGTGATTTCTATATAATCGTCCGCATTTATACCCATCGAACGCGCAAAAGTAGGCGGTGTATATTTTTTACCTTTATATTCAAACGAAGCAGGAATTGCACCCAAATAAACATCTAACACCGCATCGTAGGCTTTTTTCCATTCTTCCGAAAGCCTCCCATTGGGATTTTTAATCACTGCGGCAAGCATAGCGGTCAATATAGCATCCATCTCATTGTGAACATTTTTGCCATTAAAAACGGGATTTCCTAGATACACTTCATTGGGAACTATGCCGAATGAACGAATTACATTGGTGACGTCATGAAATACGCTCCCTGCCGAAAAGGTCACGTTTCCGTGCATACGTACATATTTTTCTGCTTTTAAAGGATAAGTATTCCGTACGATAAACATTTCAGACAAATCATGTTCTCCTTTTCCCATCCGAATAAGTTCTGATTCAAAAAAAGACAGCCCTGAATAACTCCAGCAAGTACCTGATTTATACTGATTTTTTACCGCAGTGGCGTTAATTTGTTTTTCTATTTTAAATTTGAACCCTCCATTCTTTTTATTCAGACGAATACTATCTTGGGCATTGGAAATTAGGGAAAAACAAAGGAGTAAATAAATAAGAAAAAACTGTTTCGATGCGTTCATCATGGTATATAAATTTAAGAATACAAGTACGATAAATAAAGGGGCAAATTATCCCCTTTTACATTTTTTTTGAAATATAGTAATTATTCTAATTAATTGCCTTTTATGTGTTAAACGTTTTTTGCTAATTAAGTGTAAAAACCGCTTATAATAATCAGAATGTTGTGTTCTAAGCGTACTCAAACTGTCTTTTTAATAGCCAATAGGAAGTTTAAATAATCAAAAAAAGGAGGCTTTTTTAACCATAATATGGGTATTCTCGTATTTTTTATTAAATAGTCCCTATCAAATAATAAAAACATTAATTTAAATACAGTATGATAAAAACTAACATTGTCGTTCTTTTAATAGGAGCAATTATAGTAGGAATGAGTTCCTGTAATAAAGGAGATGGTTCAGCAAAGCAGCAGCAATCCTCCGAAACCAAAATAGACAGCTTATTGTCCGTGATGACATTGGAAGAAAAAGCGGGAGAAATGACCCAACTTACCTTGGATTATATATGTACAGGAAAACCATTTGATGAAAACAAAGAGATGGTGATTGATAAAGTAAAACTAGATTCGGCTCTTTTATATTATCATGTTGGCTCTATCTTAAATACAGGAGCCTATACCTTAAGCAGAGAAAAATGGTATGAACTCATCACTCAGATCCAAGAAGTGGCTACAAAAAAATCTAGGTTAAAGATTCCTGTATTGTATGGTATTGATGCCATACATGGCGCTACCTACACAAAGGGTTCTACTCTTTTTCCTCAGGAATTGGCCGTAGCGGCCACTTGGGATCCTTATTTTGCAGAGCAAGCTGGCACTATAACGGCTTATGAAGTAAAAGGATCTGGTATCCCTTGGAATTTTTCTCCCGTATTAGACCTTGGACGTCAACCTCTTTGGTCTAGGTTTTTTGAAACTTTTGGAGAAGACCCTTACTTGGCTACCCAAATGGGAAATGCCATTATAAAAGGCTACCAAGGAGACGATATCTCC
>JAYSUZ010000409.1:0-2469 GCA_043718845.1 Cytophagales bacterium | reverse complement strand
CTACTATCCGAACAGGGAAAACAGTAGCCGTAATCGGTTCTGGTCCTGCAGGAATGGCAACGGCAGCACAACTTAATAAGGTTGGACATACGGTGACGGTGTTTGAAAGAGCAGATGAAATTGGTGGACTATTACGGTACGGCATTCCTGATTTCAAACTTGAAAAAACAATAATAGAACGCCGAGTGAAATTGATGAAAGAAGAAGGTGTTGTATTCAAAACAAACTCGAACGTAGGGGTGAATGTAAAAGTAAAAGACTTACTTTCTAACTTCGACACCATCGTTTTGGCTGGCGGTTCAACTGCTCCAAGAGATCTTCCTATGCCAGGAAGAAACTTGAAAGGAGTTTATTTTGCAATGGAATTCTTGAGTCAGCAAAATAAGCGAGTGTCCAAAAAAGACGTTATCATAGACCATACAGGAAAAGAATATAAAAACGGCGAACTACTTGCCACAGGAAAAAACGTACTCGTTATTGGTGGTGGTGATACAGGCTCAGATTGCGTAGGCACTTCAAATCGTCATGGGGCGAAGACGGTAACGCAAATCGAATTGATGCCAAAACCTCCAGGGGAAAGAGATAAAAGTACCCCTTGGCCAAACTGGCCTATGATGCTTCGCACCTCTTCTTCACACGATGAAGGTTGCGCAAGAGATTGGGCTATTACAACAAAGGAATTTGTGGGAGATACTAACGGAAACCTGACGGCTGTGAAAATAGCCGAAATGGGCTGGGTGACTCCAGAGGGCAGCAAACTACCAAAATACCAAGAATTACCCGGTACAGAAAAAACAATCCCTTGCGAATTGACGCTTCTCGCTATGGGCTTTTTGCACCCACAGCACGAAGGCATGCTGAACGACTTGGGTGTAGAATTTGATGACCGTGGCAATGTGAAAGCAAAAGAAAATTATCAAACCACTACAAATCCTAAAGTATTCACCGCGGGTGATATGCGAAGAGGGCAATCGTTGGTGGTTTGGGCTATTGCTGAAGGTCGTGAGTGCGCCCGTAATGTCGATATTTTCCTAATGGGAGAATCTGTGTTGGAAGCTAGAGATGCAGGTGTCCTACATCTTACAAATAGTTAAAAATATCCCATTCTTATTTAAAAGAGAGGCTGCGACAGATTGTTACAGCCTCTCTTTTTATCTAAATCCTAAATCTAATATTCTACCATACGCTTGTGCCGAAAATGGTTTCTCTAAATACCCTATTACATTAGAAAAACTCTTCGCCTTAGTTTGATCTTCCAGCTGACGAGAGGAAGAATACATAATCACTTTTATCTTATCCGAAAGGTTATATTCTTTCATTTTCCTTAAAAATTCAAACCCGTCCATTCCTGGCATATTGATATCGAGCAATATCATATCGGGGAAATACCCTTGTCCTGAATCCGCTTTCTCTATGACCTCAAATGCTTGGTTCGGATTTGTATAAGTAACAATTTCGTAGCCTTTATCGAATTGATGTAGAAGCTTTTGTGTTACAAAATTATTCACCTCATCGTCATCGACTACGAATATTTTTTTATACTTCTTTTCAGTCATGTGTTTAAAAACTAGTTATAGTTGAAGAATGTGTTAGGTATTTCAGAAAGCATATTCTACGTACTATTACCTATTTAGTTTCATTTTTGAGATAAGAATTAATAAATCACTTTGATTCTACCTAAATTGCCTTTAGATTTAATCCAACGATTATTAAATAAAGCTAAACTACGAACCCTCTAAGATTATGACAAAAATAGCTCTTCCTTTAGTAGCACTTATCCTGTGCGCATTCGCTTCTTGTAAGAGGGCTTACGAATGTACTTGTACCACTAGTTCTTCCAGCACTTATGTAGCTATAATGCCCGAATGGCAATATTATATAGACCTTAAAAATAATGCCGTTGTTTTGCCAACAAAAACAGAAACAGTCACTACGTTTGAGAAAACACCCAAAGCTTCTGTACATGCTGTTTGCGCTACTACTTCAGAAACATATACCTCAACGGCTCCCGACGATATTGATGCGGATACCGATTTTAACTACAGCGAAGCAGCTTTTACCACTACCAAAATTACGAAAACAGAATGTTCGTTCAGCAAATAATAATCTAAACCAAAATCTCTTGAACCCTACCTACTTCACCAGATACCAATCTGACCTTTATGCCACGCGTATGCTTAGCAGCGCTTGTAAGTAGTTTTTCTACAATACCCTCTGTAAGCTTACCCGTACGTTGGTCTTTTTTCAATACTATTGTTACCTTTTTGCCAGGTTCTATATTGCTACGAATTGTTCCGTCCATTTTTATATTATCAGCGTTAGAGTGCAAGATGGTATAGTTTGCTATTTTTTACAAAAAATTAATTCTTTTTATTTCTAAAATTGAAATTGCAAATCCATGAAAGCTGACATAAATCTAAAATCCGAAGATCTTTCTTACTGTTGCGCACCGCTACTTGCAAGAGGTAC
>JAYSUZ010000408.1:0-5336 GCA_043718845.1 Cytophagales bacterium | reverse complement strand
TCACGATGTTGGCCGATCGTGCACCTGTAGCAAGTGGTGCAAATTGTACTGTAATTACTTGTGAGCCGCTAGCTGCAATAACCAATGGGAAAGTAGGAGCTGACACTAAGCTAAAGTCACTTGCATTTACACCTGCGAAACGAATGTTTGATACCGTCAAACTACCTGGTCCTGCATTTTGTATGGTAAATGTTTTCGTAAGCGTACTTCCTACTTCTACTGTACTGAAATCAGTATTATTAGTAGAAGTAGGTGTCGCTTCACCGTCTACAATATTTATACTATTCCCTTGCAGACTTACTTCAGGATTTGAAGAATAAGTATCAGGATTGTAAAAAGCTAACAACTGTCCACCTTCATAGACCTGACCTGGTATGGAATAGTGTGCTTGATCAACTAACAGAAACATACCTGCTCCTAATATAGCTTGAGCATCAATAATTCCAGAAGCTTCTTCATCAATTGTTAAATAATTTGCGCTTCCAGCTATGAAGCGAGTAGAATCATGATGTCCTACTTGTTTTAATAAATCATCTGCAACTGAATACTGCCATATTTTTCCTATGTGAGCATTTCCTCCAACGTCTTCTACTAGCATAACATGTCCTGAGTTATCAATAGTTAAATTGTCAAACATTTTTTGTCCTTCCGTTCCATCCAATACAGCGGTAATAGAGCCTCCCAATTCAGGAGCTGAAGCGTCTGTGAAATGTAATTTCCATAGCCTACTAGGGTTAGCGAAAGCATTGGTAGTAACAAAATAAAAGTCATTAAGATTAGAAGGATCCCAAGCACCATCTTCAGGACGAAGAAATGAAGTGACTCCTAAAGTGTTACTATTAGCTTGTAAGGTAGCACCTGTTGAGTTTCTTACATCACCCAAATCAACTAAAGAGAATGCAGTACCAGCGGTAGGTATACTAGCACTGGTTTCGGTTAAAAGTCCTGTTACTGAAACACCGTATAGTTTTCCATTTGTTAATCCCGCTTTTTCAACTTCAGTACCCGTAGTTGTTTTCGTTCCTATATAGAAATATACTTGACCAGGAGTGGCATCGTCTGTGCCTGCTACTATTGTTTTATTACTTTCAAATGGGCTAGCTACAGCATTTTCCCAAGAGTATTTTCCTAGAGCTGGTAGTTCATAAGTAACACCAGCGTTTGTTCCTGTAGAAATATGACCAAAAGCACGACCTTCTGTTCCTGATTCCTCTCCGTTCATAAAGATGCGCTCTTGTGTACCCATACCTGTAGCGCTGTTGTATAAAGCAGTTACAGGAGGAAGGTCAGCAGAACAAAAACGACTAAAAGTGGTAGTACCATTTGTATACGTACTCGTTCCTGTGTTCCATATATTTACCGATTGAATCAAGTCTGCACCACTTACTACAGATAAGTCTGATTTATTTATTATCCATTTAGAAACAAATGCTCCTATAGAGCCGTGTGCACGAGTTACACCACCAGTGTTAGGTATTTCATGATTCACTAACATCGTGAAAGTACCGTTTCCATTATCATAAGCTCCAGCTCCGTCGGGAATACCAGACATTGTATAGCCACCAACTACATCTCCTGCTGTTAAAATGGATTTAAAAGTAGCGCCTGCTATCGTAGGGCTAAGGTAAGGCGTTTGACTAGAGTTTAATCCTGTTTGACCTTGATCTAACGTAATTAAGGCTGGTTGATACCCCGCTATTTTACTACTGCCTTGTAAGCGATACGTAATAAGATGGCTAAGTGTAGTTGTGGCAACAGGAATGCCGTTTTCAAGAGGGCATGTTTGACCATAATCGTTGTCGTTATTTATAGCGATTGTACTATCGTTTATAATTGCTATACCTTCGGCTTTGTCAAGTGCAGCAGGCCAAGGAGGTGCTACTGCAGGAAGTAAATCCATAAAAAGTATTTTTGTTACCGCTACAATGCCATTAGCGGCTAAATTATTAGCCGTAGATGTTACAAGCGATTCAAGCGAAGTACCCGTAGTATATGTTCCGACAGCCGAAGTAACAGGAGTAGCACCCGTAAGACTTATTCTAAATATTTTCTTAGTATCGGTAGTGCCTCTAGCTGCAGCCTCTAGTACAAAAAAATCAGTATTGTTGATAGCGGTCAAATCACCAAGTTTCCAATCTTTTAAACGTATTTGATTACCACCTGTTCCAATTACTCCTTCGTTCAAATAAACAAACATTTGAGTAGCATTGTTAGTAGGGTCTATTTCTAAAATTCGGTGTACTCTCGAAGCTTCACCAACAGAAGTAGTTGGATATAAAATAGGACTTTGAATGATGGCGTATATTTTACCATTAGGCGTGATGGCAATCCCTTCAAACCCACGATTATTTTTACGGTATTTAAAACAAGTATCAATCGCTACATCCTGAACCTGTGGTGCGTACGCACCAGTCAAATTCGCATAGGGTGTAAATCTTTTTACCACAACGCCGTTGGCATTTAATTTACAAATAGTAGGACCGCCTTCTTCGCAAATCCAAAAGTAACCATCTTTATCTACTACGATACCTTCAGAGTCTATACCCCAAATATCTTTCGCAGCAGTGTTCGTATTGAAATTAATACAGTCCGTTACGATATCTGTTGAAGCTTTTTCAGCAACGGTACTTCCCAATCCATCAGGGTTGATAATACCCGTAGCCGTTGTACCTCCTGGGCGTTTCATAGAAATAGTTTGTAGTATTTGTATAGAATCTCCATTTATTCTTATTCTGTGAATTTTTGGTGCATAAGTAGGGAAGGCATACATTTTATCGTAAGTAGGCAAGCAAGGGCCATTGGTTGCACCTGTATTTGCATTTTTTGCATCTACATTTACACCTCTATCAGAGACCGTCCAAAATTCTTTTCCATTGGTATTAGGAATAGCATACAAAGCAGAAAATCCTGCTTCGCGAAAGGATACACCATGGAATGTGCCGATGGTGCTGGAGGTGTTATTTTTATAATCCTGCAATAGGGTTATTTGAGCTCTTGCTTCTTCTAAAGAAAATAAGAGCAGGGTACAACATAAGAGTATAAGTAGTTTTGTTTTCATCACTAAGTGTTTTAAGTTGATGCAAAACTACGTTTCAAAGATTGCTTCTATGTATAGAAATAATTAAGTAATAAATAAAAGAACTGCTTTTATTTAAACGCTATGTTATCGAGGAGAAAAATTAAACGTTAATCAACAAACATACTAATATCTTGTTCTGACTTTATTAACTGTTCTTTAATTTGGGTTTGTGCAATAAAAGAACCAATATATTCGGATGCTTTTTCAAGAAATAATACGATATGATTATCAAAAGATTTAAAGGAAGAAAATTCTACAGCACCTTCTACTCGGTTGTTGAATGTTATAGGTACTATTAAAATTTCGGTTGGAGTAAAAGACCCTAATCCCGAATTGATAACAGTTAGATAATCTTCGGGTAGATCTCGTAAGCGAATTACTTCATTATCTTTTATACATTGCCCTATGGTATTTTCTCCCCATAGCATAGGGGGTAAATCCATGCGTTCCGCAGTAAGGGCATAACCTGCTTTGAGCTCAATTATACTATTAGTAGTATTCTTATTTACCACAAATAAAGCACCTTGATAAGCATTTATTGATTTTGAGAGAAAAGAAATTATCTTCTTGAATTTTGCATCTACCTCTTCCTGTGTTCTTAGCAATTCTCCCATCGTCGCTAGTTTTTCAGCAGCCCACTTTTGTTGATTATTGTATATTTCTATTGCTTTTAAATTTTCTTGCATTTTCAACAAAGAGCTTCCTAGCAAATCATCTTCCCCAAGGGTTTCATAAGAAGCAGATAAATTACCTTGCCCAATTTCATTCGAAAAATGAGCTATATTTTTGAAATTAATATGGAGCGTATTAATCGCTAAAGACATTTCTCCTATTTCATCTTTATATTTTATAGCGTCAATCAGTTCCGTTTTCCCTTTAGAAAGCGCTAGTACCGATTTTTTTAATTTATCCATTCTTTTAGAAAATTTTCTTACAAAAAGAAGTGAAATAAAAATGCCGATTAGTAATACAGAAACAGAAAAAAGCATAAGAGCAGACCAGTCAGAGTGCGTATAGAGTGTGTAGTCGGTTAGTTTTACTTTTGGAATAAGGGTGAGAAAATTCCAGTCGTTTCCTTTATAAGTATATGCTCCCTGAGATTTGGCCCATCCATAAAGAAAGTCTGTTTCGTTTACATTTATTTTTGCGTAGTTGAAATTAAAATTTTTCAGAATGTTATTTTTACCAATGGTTACTTTTAAAATATTACTTTCTTGGTCTGCATCTATAAGATGCCCTTGTTTATCCATTAGTAAAATAAGTGCACCTTTTACTTCTTTTTGTAAAGCCATTTCGGCTTCTTTTCTTATTTGCTGTGTTATTTCTTTCCAACTTGCGCGGTTGCGCCATACGCCGATTATAGTTCCATTTTTATCTCTTACTGGGGCTGAAAAGTCAATGCCGTATCCTTTATTTTCATAAAGTAGACCAATATTATCGTCCTGGTTGAAATCAGAATAATATGCTCCACCTTTTGGTCCTCCTACTACAATAGAAGAGCGAAACCATTCTTCTCCGCTCATATTTTTATCGATAAGAAAATCGCTTGAAATTATTTTTTTGTCTTTGTCCTTTGTATTTACAGCGATTACTCTTCCTGTTATATCGCAGAGCATTGTTAGGTCATACAAAACATAATAGGACATCATTGTATTCATTAAATCTTGAATACTAGAATCTGTTTTATTATTTACTAGGGCATCAACGGCTACCTTATTATAAGCAAACGCTTGAACATCGCCATAACGTTCGTATAAATTTCGGTCAATTTTTTCGGATACGGCAGCAGAGGTAGAAAGCGCCATTTGCTCCAATGGTTTATTTCTTACGTTTATATGTTGGAGGGCTGAATAATATAAAAGCGATAGAATTAAAAAACTAGGAATAATAACTACTATAGCCAATATTTGGTGTGATAACTTTAACGATCCAATCAATTTCATCTCTCTCCTCTATTAATGTTTATCCTGCAATACTTTTGCTAAAATACGAATAGTAGATGGTAGATGTTGTTTTAAATAGGTTAAGAAATTATTATTAAAGATATACTACTCATTCTCTAAGAATTAGTAGTTATAATTTTAAAAGTTATTTCTGAAAATTTCACATAGAGAATACAATCCGTTAACCGTTCGATAATTTTAGGCTTGTATCTTTGTCGAATAAAATTAATATATAGTTTGATTCGTAGCATTTTCACGAAAGCTAATATTCCTTATTGGCTACCTTTTCTTTTAGTAGTACCAGCGCTCCTTAT
>JAYSUZ010000407.1:0-2476 GCA_043718845.1 Cytophagales bacterium | reverse complement strand
TTTACTTTTCCTTCTATATGTTCTGAATTATTGTCTACAAGCATAACGTTACGAACGGCGGTACCACGTTTAGCAATAAAGTTCGCACCTTTTACATCTAAATCTTTTATGAGCACTACAGTATCTCCAGTTGCAAGAATTGCCCCGTTGCTATCTTTGTGAACAATAATATCTTCGGCATCTTCGCTGCTACTTCCTGTTTTAGCCCAAGCTAAGGTTTCTTCATCCAAATATAAAATATCAAGCAAATCTTGAGGCCAGCCTTCCGACTTCAATTTCGTCAGCATTCTCCATGCCACCACTTGTACTGCAGGAACAGCACTCCACATGCTATCGTTTAGACATCTCCAGTGGTTGGCATCCATTTTCGTACTGTCTTCCATTTGCGCTACACAGACTTCACAAGCATGAACACTTTGCTCTGCAGTAGCGTTTGAGGGTGTAACAGCAAAAACTTGAAGTCCTTTAGTACTCCCGCACAATTCGCATACACCACCACTTCTTTTCTCTAATTCTTTATCAATAGACATAGTCGACTTTTGGATTATGGACGTAAATATAGAGTTATTTTTTCTTAGTAAATAACATTTTTTACCCCTTATCAATCTTAAACGAAGTCATCGAAAAAGACCCTCCTAATACTTCATCGTTGAAATAAGAAACCGTTTCATTTTTACCTCTTAACGCTAACGCATAAATCATAGGCAAATAATGCTCTGGTGTGGGCGCCGATAGTTGGAACGCTTTGCTGTATTTTTTATACTCAATAAGCGATTGAAAATCGTTGGCGGTGATTAATTTTTTAAAATCCTCATTCGCTTCAATTGCCCAATCCAAGGCTTTAGCGCTTAAGCCTCCATAACCAAAATCGGCGTATTGAAAATTGTGTACCATATTTCCACTGCCTACAATCAATACCCCTTTCTTCCTCAATGCCGCCAACTGTTTTGCCAAATCATAGTGGTATTGGGCATCTTTGGTGTAGTCCAAGCTAAATTCTATCACCGGCACATCTGCCGCAGGATACAATTGTTTTAACACACTCCAACTTCCATGATCCAATCCCCATGCCTCGTCTAAACCAATAGTGGTAGAAGTGATTATTTTTTTCGTCTCTTCCGCCAGCCATTTACTTCCTGGTGCGGGATACTGTGTATCAAATAATGCTTTTGGAAATCCACCAAAATCATGGATTGTTTTAGGTTTTTCCATCGCCGTAACAAAAGTCCCCTTCGTCTCCCAATGTGCAGAAATGCAGAGTATGGCTTTAGGTTTAGGAATTGTTTTGGCAACTGCTCTCCATGCTATCGTAAATTCATTGTCCTCTATCGCATTCATTGGCGATCCATGCCCTATGAACAACACAGGCATTTCTACATCCTGTTCCTCAAAATTATCTGTTAGTGCTTTAAAGCCTCCAAGTGTTGTCATAGCCGTTATCCCTAGTACTGTTTTTATAAACCCTTTTCGTTCCATAATTCGTGTATACTACTCATTAGTTTCAAATTGGTAGTATAAAAGTACGACATTCCCCCCTCAAATTCTGTTGATGTAGGATAAGAAATCCTTCTTCAGGTCTACCTTATTGTCAACCGATAAATCTAAAAAATAATCCAATTGCCATTGTTGTGCTTTTTGAGCTTGTTTATTCAATGTAGTGTCCCAAGGGGGATAGATTCTAAAGGCGCGCTTCCCTTCTTTGTTATTGCCCGACAGTATTCCATTATCCAACAGGGCTGATTTAGGAAAAATAAACAAACCAAAACGGCCGTCTATTCTTGCGCTAACAATAACCAACTCTATCGTGTCGGAAAGTTCAAAAGGTTGAATGGGGCCATTTAGCTTCCGCTTCCATAAGGTAACGAATTGACCAACTTTTGTAGGTGTTATCTTTGCTTCTCGGTAATGTACATAACGCTCCATTAATTTAAACGTGTAAGCGCGGTACTCCATACTTTCAGTTCCGGCGCAAACATTCGTCGGCGCTGTGCCACAGGTCGTATAAACAAAGTCGAAAAACGCTTGTAGGTTAGGGGGAATTGGTTTCGTTGTTGTCAACTTATTCATATTTGCACTTTATTTTCATGTACAAATATGCTATTTTATAGTTGCACTTCATACCAATCGTATTAGTGTCAAACTATAAAAAATGCCCTTAACGAACCGAGTAAGGCTATTGACAACTTTCCAAGGGTTCCTGTACTAGATTAATGGAAATTTGCAGCGCAATAGCCGTTATTAGAAAACCCTTGGAAAGTTTTGTCGAAGAAGCGTCGCACCATCGTGAGCAATAATTTTTATAAACAATTATTTTCTTATCCCAAAGGGATTACATGTTTATAAAAAACAAAACCCAAAGAAAAACTACGACCCCAAAGGGCATACGCGTCAACTTAATTCTTTTTCTTTTTGATTAGCAATGATTTAACTTTTTTTACACGTTTTAATATGAATGTGTTCCTGTCATGAATTAACC
>JAYSUZ010000406.1:0-5361 GCA_043718845.1 Cytophagales bacterium | reverse complement strand
TAAAATTATTTTTTGCCTTTATTCTGCTTATTTCAAAGTCAAATAAATTTTTATAGTTGAAGATACTCTCCGACGAAGAACTCCGAACGGCAGTATCCACAAGTATCTGAGAGTGGTCATGACAAGGACTTATATTAAATTCAAAGATACCTTCTTTTACAGGTTCTGTATAAACGTTGTTAGAATCGTATTCAATACTATATTCCGATACTGGTCTATTCATTTTTTTATGGATTAATAACTCATGTATTTTTTTTCAATTTCTTTTGCCATGCCGTATATCTGGTTCAAGGTATCTTCCAAGAAACCGAGCGTGTCTTCTTCTATTTCCTCCATGGTCATATACGTATAAGCGGCATGTAGTTTTCCAACTTCAAATTCTACTGATTTTTGTTCAATATTTTTTTGAGTAGAAATTTTAGAAAGATTCCCATTTATATGCCTTAAATTATACGATATTGATCTAGGGAATTCTTTGTTCAATATTAAGAACTCTAATGCATTGTGCATATTGGGTAGCGCTCTGTAATATATGCGGCTCATATCAAAAGCCTCCAAACTTTTGAGCATGGTCACACAATGATAACTTTCGATTGATTTTCCGAGTCCTTGTTTCTCTATCTTTTGAATATCTTTTACTTTTGAATACATTACACGTGTGGTCTGGCTGGCGCGCTCCAAGTGCATCCCCATCCGAATAAGCGACCACGTTTTGTCGTGTAAAAGAGAATTATCAACATAGCCCGATACGATAGAGCAGTTTTCCATTATTTTATCAGCAAAATAATAGATGCCCTCTTTTTTCAAATCTTTCTCTGTAAAGCCGTTTACAAAATGATAAAATTTATTGATGGCTCCCCAAAGTTCCGCAGAAATAGAATCTCTAGCACCTCGGGCATTTTCTCGTGCATAAATAATACTACTGCGTATAGAAACGGGGTTTGTTTCGTCGAGTGTTATGAGGGTGTTTATTTTGTCTTCTTGGTAGTTTGCGCTGTTTTTTTTATATTCTTCATCCAACCCCAGCATAGTAAGGATTGACTCGAAAATAAATTCATGTTTACTTGCCAATGGAGCATCAAGTGCCGAATAATAATGTACCTTGATATACCTTGCGGACTGATCGGCTCTTTCCAAATACCGACCCATCCAAAACAAACTATTTGCAATTCTTGATAACATAGTTCTAACTTAAAATTTCGATTTTACTTTTTATTCTCCCAGCACCCATGTGTCCTTGGAGCCGCCTCCTTGAGAAGAGTTTACCACCAAGCTACCCCTTGTTAGCGCTACACGCGAGAGACCGCCTTTCAATACAAATTGTTTGTTTTTTCCCATCAAACAATATGTTCTTAGGTCGATGTGGCGTTGTTCAAACTTTTCCTCTTCTTCTATAAAAGTACTGTGTACCGAAAGCGACATAATAGGCTGAGCGATATATTTTCGACGGTTGGCGGCTACTATTTTTTTGAATTCTTCAATTTCACCTTCCTTTGCTTTGCTGCCTATTAATATACCGTAGCCTCCCGATTCATCTACCGGTTTGACTACTAAATTATGCATATTTTCCATTACATATTGAAACTCTTCTTCTATTTCACAACGGTAGGTGCGCACATTTTTAAGAATCGGTTCTTCATTAAGATAATAACGGATTATTTCAGGCACATATATATATACGGCTTTATCGTCTGCAGCCCCCGTGCCTGGCGCATTTATTAGGGTCACATTTCCCGCCTTATAGGCGCCCATGATGCCTGGTACTCCTAGATAGGAATCCGGTCTATATACCAACGGATCGATGAATTCATCGTCTACTCTTCTATAGATTACATCTACGCGTTGAGGGCCATACATTGTTTTCATGTAAACAAAATTTTTGTCTACCATCAAATCTCTACCTTCTACCAGCTGAATACCCATACTCTGAGCCAAAAAGGAATGCTCATAATAGGCGGAATTGTAAATCCCTGGCGACATTACCACACACGTCGGATTGTCAATACCTTCGGGGGCAACCGATTTTATCATGTCCAACAATTGTTCTGGATAATCGTCAATCGGTTTGATGTCGTGGTTTAGAAAAAGATTTGAAAATACTTTCTTCATGGTCTCTCGGTTGGAAAGTACATAACTAACGCCTGATGGACAGCGAACATTGTCTTCAAGTACGTAGTACTCTCCGTCTTTGTGGCGAATAAGATCGGTACCGCATATATGGGTATAAATACCTCCAGGAGGATTTACACCTATCATCTCTCTATTGTAAAAATTTGAGGTAAAAACAAGGTCGGCTGGGACAATGCCGTCTCGCATTATATTTTTATCATGATACATATCATACAAAAACATATTTATAGCTTTATTGCGCTGTATTACGCCTGTTTCTATATGTTCCCATTCCAACGCCGAAATAATTCTTGGCATAAGGTCAAAGGGGAAGATACGCTCTACACCTTTTAGGGTATCGGAGTATACAGCAAAGGTAACACCTTGGTTGAAAAAGGTAATTTTTGCGAATTCGTCTAGTTTTTTATAATCTTCTACCGAAAGTTTGCCAAAATGCTTGATCACTTTTTGGTAGTGCTTGGCAGCCTTTCCGTCTTCTTTAAATACCTCGTCAAACAATGCTTTATCGAACGGATAGGTACTTAGTACAGAATTTTTAGAATCAATGGGGTTTAAATCGGTCATAGACTTTATGATTTTTTCAATAATTTAACTTAGACATATAAAGTTAAAAAGTCAATATAATTTGAACATTTTTTATTAAAAAGTTTGAAAAACGCTATTTCTTATAGAAAAAATTAAACAAATTGTATATTTCTATTAAAACAGGCGGTTTAAAGGGATATGATTTTATTAATAAAATAGTAGAATCAAAATAAATGGATCTTTTCGGTATTTATAGTTATCGGTATAATGTCTCCTTTTTTTATTGCCACAGCGTTGGAATACAACCAAAGTTGGAGGCGTTCAAATTTTACTTCTAAGCGGTAGCAGGCCCCGAAATAATCGATGCGGAGTACCTTGGCATAAAACAGGGCTTTCCCTTCTTCTGCAATGGAGACATCTTCATATCGGATACAAACGCTTGACGTTGAGTCAATTTCTTTTGTAGCACAGATGTTCAATTTTTCGAGGTCTTTTACACGTACTATTGTTGCGTTTCCAAAATAAGACGCTACATAAGGAGTAGCCGGTTTTGAATAGATTAAGTTGGGTGTGCCTATTTGTATTACCGCCCCTTCTTTCATAACGGCGATTTTGTCGGAGAGTGAAAGGGCATCACCACTTTCGTGTGTCACAAAGATGACCGCAGACTTGGTATGACGGATATAATCCGCTAGTTCGGCTTTTATTTCCGCACGCAGGAGTAGATCGAGATTGCTAAACGGTTCATCAAGCAATAATAATCTTGGCGAAGCAGCCAGCGCTTTTGCAAGTGCCACACGTTGCTGTTGACCTCCAGATAAGGTGCTTGGAATCTTGTCTTTATGCTCTTGTAGCCTGAAAATGGTTAGCAATTCGGCAATTTTAAGCGCTTGCTCTTCCGTACTCAAGTAGCGAATCGCATATTGTATATTTTCATAAACCGTATGACGTGGAAATAGATTGTAGTCTTGATGCGCCAATTCTATCCCCTCTTCTCCCGCAATCAGTTTTTTTGAAGGCCCTTTTACGAGGACACCATCAAACCATATTTCCCCACTGCTGGCATCTTCCAGTCCTTTAATAAGGCGCAGAAGGGTAGATTTTCCACTTCCACTTTCGCCTGTAAGGGTAAAAAACTCACCTTCTTTGACCGAGAAAGAAACATCATTTACCGCCGCTTTCTCCTGCCCTTCGTATTTCTTTGTTATATTTCTGACTTCCAACATATCTTTGGATGGATAATTTTTAGGGCCTTTAGTTACTATTCATTTGATTGATCAAAGGTATTGATTTTAAAAATAGGATTTTGAAAAAGGAAGCGTAAAATTTCACACCAGCGAGGGTTAATTTCAGACTAGAAGGCTTTCGGTAGTCTAAACCGTTGGCAGGAGCAAGCGCAGCAACGGAGAAGTTGGTTCGAAATAGCGTAAACTACGAAAGGCTACAGAACAGTGTATTTTACTTTGCGACCTATAAACTTAGTGCCTTTCACAAAGAGAACCTTGTACGCTAATTAACAATAATCTAGCGTTGTTATTTAAGAGTATTTCAAGGCATTTGTTCAGGGTCTTTTTACAACTAAAAAGATCTTTTAAAAACAAGAAATAAGGTGCTTTACTATTTAATTCGTATTGTTAGAATAGATAAAACTAAAACTATGAATCTACTAAAAACGATTGCTTTTCTACTATTTGTATCGGCGCGTGCATTTGCTCAGGATGAACCGAGCAGAACGTATATTTATTCGGACAAATGGGACATGGGTACTCCCTCTGGTTATTTCGGAGCGGCCAATGGATCAGGAATGAAGCTTATTCAAAACTATGATGTAACTCCTTTTGCAGGGAATAAATGTGTACGGATAAAAACAAATGGCAAAGAAGCGTGGGCTGGATTTCTAACACTAAATGCAGGGAAATGGAATGCCGAGCTAAATGGGGACAAAAGCAGACTCGCCAATCTTTCCGATTACGACAACTTAGTAGTGCATGTGCGTGCAGAAAAAAATACGAAAGTCACTCTTAGCTTTGGCGAAAATAGCGAAGCACACACTGCGCTCAGCAATGTGGCGGTAACGAAAGTGTGGACGAAATTTTCAATTCCATTGGCAAAACTAGACCTTTCCGCAATCAACGGCCTATTCGGGATCACGTTGTTTGGGGCAGATACGGTTTACCTCGATGAAATTTATTTGCAAGCCAAACCAGGAATAAAAATTGCCGAGAAGAAAAAAGCTGTTGAAAATGCCGTTAAACTAATGCCCATAAAAGTATCCATACTTAAAAAAGGAGTGGATGATTTTGTACTGCTTCGTGGAAACAAGCCCTATTATGCAAAGGGTGCAGGAGGCAATCAATACTTGGATAGAATAAAAAATTATGGAGGAAATTCGTTACGTACTTGGAGCCACGACAATGCAAGAGCGCTACTCGACAGTGCGCATAAAAATGGGTTAACCGTGATGATGGGACTATGGCTGCAACACGAACGCCATGGCTTTGACTACAACGACAAGGAAGCGGTATATTACCAATTACAAACATTCAAAGAAGTAGTTAAAGAACTCAAAGATCATCCTGCGCTGCTTGCTTGGGGAATAGGAAACGAGGTGGATCTTTTTTATACCAACACAAACGTATGGTATGCGGTACAAGATATTGCAAAGGCGATTCATGAATTAGATCCGAATCACCCTACTACAACAAT
>JAYSUZ010000405.1:0-2479 GCA_043718845.1 Cytophagales bacterium | reverse complement strand
ATAAGCACCTCTCTCCCTAATGCTTTCTCCTTAATTGTATCCGTTAGCGTTTTAGCAACTTTATAGTTTACATCGGCATCAATCAATGCTTTCCGTATTTCCTTTACAGTAGCTGCTACGTTTATTTCGGTAATTCTACCCTGCCCTTTTAAATTTTTAAAGGCTTTTTCGAGTTTTAAACTAAGGTTTTCAAACATATTCATTTCTAATTTCGAAGGACAAAGTTAAGTAATTTTATGCAAGATTAAAAGTCGGTAATAAGCCCTCTAATAAAAATATAATGATTTGATTATTAGAAATTAATATAATTAAAAATACAGAACCGCTACTTATTAACTAATTTCATAGTGGTTCTGGAGGCACCAAAAATAAGTTCTACCAAATAAATACCAGGAGGTAAAATTTGTAAATCAATTTCTACCTCCTCTATAGTCGAATCAAAAACCTTGGTTTCAGACAATATAAGATTTCCTGTACAAGAATATAGTTTAAATTCAACGTTACTTTTTTGCTGAACCAAACTTTTCAATATATAATTACCATTTCCTGGATTGGGAAACAAAGAAAATAAAGTTGGTAGTTCATTGTTTACCGTCACTGTAGTCGAATAACTATAATCACCATTCACATCTACTTGTTTTAAACGGTAGTAAATCCTTCCATTAAATACTTCATTATCAAAATAGGTATACGATTCTATTTTTGTTGAATGAAGAGCACCGGCAACTTTTCCTGAAAATTGAAAATGAGTTCCATCGTTACTTTTTTCTATTTCAAAATGATCGTTATTTATTTCCGAAGCGGTTTGCCATTTCAAAACGACAGCAGTAGCACTTTTTTCCGCTTCAAAAGAGAGGAAAGAAACGGGCAACGTTGCCAAGTCACTAAGATTACAACTGAGATTATAGGACGCTACAATATGGGGTGTCGAATTTTCATCGGCAACCAAATTATTCCACGACATAAAATAAGACCAAGGAGCATCTTGAGAAAAAGAAAAGGCAATATCAGGAATAGGGCCGTTCTCCGAAAGTGCAATTAATTTTTGCCCCCCTACAATCGTATACAATTGATCAAAAACACTTTTTTGTGTGGTATAATTAAACGCACCAGGATAGGAATCAAAACCTATAATATCGACCTTGCTATTGCCCGGATACCACGTAGGTTCAGGTGTAGACCATACCCATATCAAATTATTCAACCCATGAAAATTAGTAAGGCGATCGTACATAATGTCGTAAAGAGCCAAACAAGCTGCCGGCCCTTTTGCACCCCACCAAAACCACGCGCCTCCTGCTTCATGAAGTGGGCGCCACAATACAGGAACGCCTGCCGTTTGTAACCGCTTTAATTGTATCGCAATAGCATCAATATCTCTTAGTACATCACTATATTCTTGATTCGTAGTAACTACAGCTCTGGAGACATCAAATCCCGTATTTGCTGTATAAAAAGTACTCGTACTCAATGCTCCTCCCGAAGGCGAAAGCCAGTGCCAGTGAAACGTAACGATACCTCCGGTAGCATTGTACCAATCAATAGCATTTTGAACATTACCATCATCAAAAGGGGCAAAGGCATTACAGCAGCCTACCCATCCCCAAGGATTATGAGGCGAATAGTTTTGCATTTCAAAGCCCCTTACGGCTGGCGATTTTCCTGAAAGTGCTACTAATGAATTCCAGTAACTGTCTGTCTGACCTGAGAAAATACAATGTGTAAATTGTCCTTTTAATAAATTATACAAGGCTTTGGTTTTAACCGTTGCATCGGGATTAATAAGATTCGGCGTAATGTTATAAACGTTGGGTGGATTCACCTCTATCCCTATGTTATCAATATCAACATACCCCCAACTATTTTTAATAGATACCGCATTTGTACCCGTATTTAAACTTACAGTACCCGCCTGTATAGTTAAAAAAGGCGACGTTGAAGCAAAAACTACACTCGAAGAAAATAGTCCATTTATATAAATATCTTGTGTTTTATTTCCCAATGGCGAACGATAACGAATGTACAGTTTATAAATACCAGCGGTAGCAACAGACACATTAATAACTAGATTATCTCCTACGGCATCAAAACCAGTTACATAACCCGTACCCGTATAACCAGCAGTAGCAGTAGAGGTATTCACTCCCGTCAAAGTACCTATTTCTACTTCGTAAATAGTGGAAACTGCTTTTGCGAAATACGAAAAAAAAGTGAACAATGTAATAAGTAGAATAAATTTAAAAGGCTTCATTTTAGCAAATGTCAATACGTCAAGTGTTGTTAATATTACAAATATAACTTATTTAATATTAAATATAATACAATAAGCTTTATTTTGTTAAATTAATCAAAAAAACCTTCTTTACAGATGAATATTACACAAAAATCAAGTCACTTTCTGACCGTGCTATTTAAATTCGATTTTTATCACTTCATTCAACGTAGCTCCTTTTAAGTGTAGGAAATAATATCCGGGTAC
>JAYSUZ010000404.1:0-2489 GCA_043718845.1 Cytophagales bacterium | reverse complement strand
CTTTAAAGTTTGTACTTTAAACTTTATACTTCCCTTAAACAATAGCGAAGATATCAGACTCTTTCATCATCAAGTAGTCTTTTCCTTCTACTGAAATCTCTGTACCAGAGTATTTGCCATACAAAACGGTATCGCCAACTTTCACCGTCATCGGTTCGTCTTTTTTACCAGTACCAATCGCAATTACAGTTCCTTTTTGAGGTTTTTCTTTCGCAGTATCAGGAATAATGATTCCTGAAGCAGTTTTCTCTTCAGCAGCAGCAGGTTGAACAAGAACTCTGTCTGCAAGTGGTTTTAATTTAACGTTTGACATAATTATTTTATGAATTTAGTGTAAATGAAACAAGGTCATATTTAACATTTTGGCATATTGCACTTATTGTGCCACTAGGATTAGTATGACATTATTTCAGTATATCTTTATTTTTATAGTATATTGATAAATAATTGGCAGAAAAATCTTCTTTTTATCATAAAAATGAGGATTTTTGACATAATAATTTAAAATCAACAACGTGAATCATAAAGCTATTAACGATACCATAACTACTATTTTTGAGCCTTTTTTATTTAATAGTCAAGAATATGCTAGTGCTCAGACGTGTACCGAAGGATCGATTTTTTTATATGAAAAGGATGCCAAACAGGTATTTATCAGATTGTATAAAAAAGGTGCTGCGTTGGTTTCTCCTTGGCGTGCTCCTTTTGGGGGATTAGAATTTTCTACCGAAACGGATTTGCAGACAGTATACAATTTCGTCAAAGACATTATCGCAAAAGTAAAGTCCGAATACCTAGACATCAAGCAAATTACTATTGTAGCACCGCCCGAATGTTATACGATGGTAAAAGCTGACATTGTAGACGAAGCCCTTATTCATGCGGGCTTTTCGGTAACCGTGACCGAATTAAATTACCACCTAGATACTTCCAATGGAGATTTTGAAAGCGCTATTGATCCTGCTGAAAAAAGGAAAATTACCAAATGTATAGAAGCAGGTTTTGTATGTGAAGAAGTACTAACGTATGACGCTGCAGAAATCCATAAATTTATAAAGGATTGCCGTGAGCGGAAAGGGCATCCATTATCTATGAATGTGGATGATTTCAAAAAAACATTTTCAGATTTTCCCGAAAAGTATAAATTATTTGTGGTGAAAGATCAGGATACTATTATCGCTACAGCAGTAGGCGTAGTCGTAAATTCTGAGATTCTATATAATTTTTTAGGTGCCGATCATGAAGCTTATTTGTCGTATAGTCCTACCGTATTATTAAACAAAGAAATGTATGAATACAGTCGTGCTCATGGGTATAAAATTTATGATTTAGGGATAGGCACTGCGGGAGGTATTCGCAACGAAGGGTTGATACGATTCAAAGAACATATTGGTGGAATATTGTCTCATAAATATACGTACGAACTGAACTTCTAACGGAAGGATTTTCTATGGACGAACTAAAAAAAATGACGATCTCTTTTCTAAACAAACTGCCTTACATCCGTACGTTAGTAAAACTGCTGAAGCAATACGAAGAAGTGACAGCCTATCCTCCTGGGCATTATTACTCCCCTATACCTGATGTAAAAGAATTGGAAGGTATTTCGTCTTTATTTACTAAAAAAAGACCCGAAGGCATCCTACTAAATGAAGCGTATCAACTAGAAATCCTTACAAAGTTCGAACAATTTTATAAGGAATTTCCCTATACTTCTCAGCCTTCTAAAAAATACCGCTATTACGTTCCAACTTCCTTTTTTACGTATACAGATGCAGTGGTGCTGTATGCTATGGTACGTCTTTTTAGACCAAAACAAGTGGTTGAAATTGGTTCGGGCTATTCATCGGCACTCATCATGGATATTAACCAGTATTATTTTAATAGCAATCAAGTACTTACGTTCATTGATCCCAATTTTAAACGATTGGAAAATTTAATGAAACCTGAAGACCGTTTTACTTGTAACCTGATAAAATTAAAAGTCCAAGAAGTAGATTTAGTGTATTTTACGACACTCTCTGAAAATGATTTGTTGTTTATAGATTCCTCTCATGTAAGTAAGGTAGGAAGCGATCTTAATTATATTTTATTTACTATTTTACCTGTTTTAAAAAAAGGGGTAATTATTCATTTTCACGATCTGTATTATCCTTTTGAATATACGCCAGAATTAGTATTTGCAGAAAAGTTAGCATGGAACGAAGCCTATTTACTAAAGGCTTTTCTGATGTATAATCCGCTGTTTGAAATTGTTTATTTTAGTGATTTCATGGCAGAGGAAAATGCTGGATTGGTAACTGAAAAAATGCCCAATTGTATAACTGACAAAGGGGCTTCCTTATATATTAGAAAAATAAAAGAGTAATGCTTTGTAAATTCACAATCAATAATAAACCTTTTGAGGTAGAGATAAAAGGGGCTTTTTTTCAGGGAGAAGACAAGGTGCTTTTTGAAGAAAAAGGCAGTGTGATAGAAGGCTGTAGTTG
>JAYSUZ010000403.1:0-2491 GCA_043718845.1 Cytophagales bacterium | reverse complement strand
GGGGTACTGTACGCTATACTCAAAAAGTAGCCGCACTCGCACACGTTATTTCCAGTATAGGAGCGGGAACTGGGCCAGATATAATAGGCCTAGCGGAGGTGGAAAATAGAAACGTAATAGAAACTTTAATTGCCTCAAAAGCATTGAAAGCTTCTCAATACGCTATTGTACACTATGACTCTCCAGACCAGCGGGGTATTGATGTTGCACTGTTGTACAAGACTAAATCATTTAAATTGATAAATTCAAGAATTTATTCAGCTGCTTTTTTGCAACTAAAATCCCATACAAGAGATGTGTTATTGATTAAGGGACTTGTAGGAAAAGATACGTTGTTTGTGCTGGTCAACCATTGGCCTTCGAGAAGAAGCGGGAAGGAGCAATCGGAAGATAAGCGTATCGCCGTTTCGATTATGGTGAGAGAAATTGTAGATTCTATTCAGCAAAAAAATAGATTGGCAAAAATCATGGTAATGGGCGATTTTAACGACGAACCTTTTGATAAAAGTATTTTATCGGGATTGAATACGGTATCGATAGCTTCTGGATTAGAACAAGGGATACTGTACAATCCATTCTTCAACCTAAGCAAGCAGGGGCAAGGCTCTGTGAATTATAATCATAAATGGCTGATGTTTGATCAAATTATGTTAAGTCAAGGGTTTTTTAGTGCTAAAAATGGGTATCGTTTCAGAGACGCAGGGGTTTACCATCCCACGTGGATGCACTACCAGAAAGAAGTGCTACGAGGTCCTTTTCGTACCTTCATGGGAGAGGCGTATAAAGGCGGCTACAGCGACCATTTTCCTGTTTATATTGTATTAGAGAAAAGGTAGCGTCAAGGGTTTAGAGCTGCTTGGTTATTGTTCTTGAAATAGAATACAATCCTGTTCCCAAAAGGAAAACTAATAAGAGTAGTACGCAGTAGAAAATTTCAAAATGAATGGCGGTGGCTACCTCAATGCCTCTTTCGGAAAATAATACGGTGAATTTGGAATGGATATAATAAAATACACCCACCGAAAGGAACATTAGTACGACAATAAAAACGAGTAAGTAAACAAATAGATGTAGTACTAGCGTCTTTATTTTATACCCCAGCTGAAATAATATGCTTAAATCTTCTTTTGCCTCGGATAAGATTAGTGAAAAATTTGTCAGTACAATCATAAATGAAAAGAGTACAAAAAGAGCTCCGATTCCGATCAGCACATCTATTACTATTTTTGCAATAGCTCCGAGTTTATTTAAGCCGAGTTTTTCGGAATTTATAAGCAATGACTTATCTTCCAAATAATGTTCTAATCCGCCAGAATATTCTTTGTTTAGTTTGATAATAATTCGAGAAGCTTGTGTTTCTTTTTTGAAATTTCCAATAGACGCGTTGGCCCAAATCATAAAATCTTGAGGTACCAATACCGAAGACACTCTCTCGCTGTAGCCTACAATACGAGCATTCATGGTTATTATTTTGCCTGGCCCTTGTAGTTTTATTTCTAAGGGTACGAGGGATGCTGTACTTTTGGAAATTTGAGGAAAACCATTGCTCAAAGCGTATCCATAATTATATAAATTGATAAAATCTTCTGAAACAATAATGGGTAAAAAATCATCGTTTTCTTCCCATCTAAAATTGTAGGGTTTATTGTCCACAAATTCATCGGGAATAGATTCGAAAAAAAGTTCTGTTACCAATTGCATACTACCTCCGGCATAGGCTACTACTTTGAAATGATTGGGAATAAAGAGGCCTATATTTTCTACAAAAGGTTGTTTTTTTAGGTCTTCTAATTCTGCCTTAGAAATCACAGCCGTTGATTTTAATAAGGTATTTCCTAGTGAAATATCTTTACTTAATAGTATGTAATCGGACTTAGAAAGTTCGTTGGAAAGTGATGTTACGATGCTGAGGTATAACTGCAAACAAACCAATATAAGGCTTAAGCCCAATACCAAACCGAAACCCGATAAAAGGAAAGTTATAGGGCTGATTCTTTTTCGGATAAGTTTTAGAAGTCCTTTGTACATATAGGTTATAGCAGTATTGTTTCGTCTGTGTTGAAATAAGTTTCTCCGCCAAGAGAGGTGAGTATATAACCTGCGTTGCGTTCTTCGCATTCATTTTTCAGTATTGTAGCTGCTATTTGAGCACTATTGGCATCCAAATGGCTAAAAGGCTCGTCCATTAGTAGTAGTTTAAAGGGTTGTACAATAGCTCTGATAATCGCTACGCGTTGTCTTTCTCCGTAGGAAAGATATTTTGCTGCTTTATTTTTTATGGGCGAAATAGTCAACTGTTCGAAATAATAATCTATTTTTTCTTTACTGCTATAATTTTGCAAGTCCTGTTTTAGGTATACATTTTCTAATGCTGTAAGTTCAGGAAATAAGCGTAAGTCTTGGAAGATTATCGAAATTTCTGATTGCCGAAGTGCAGACCAGTCGTTGTTGGAAAAGGATTTTATATTTTTGTCGTCTATGAAAATTTCTC
>JAYSUZ010000402.1:0-5394 GCA_043718845.1 Cytophagales bacterium | reverse complement strand
CTTCTGAAACAATAAGTTTAAAATTTCCAACGCTAATCACATCGCCTGGGCGCAGCGTTTGAAGTTTGAGCAGTGTATCTACTTTGGGCGTATTGTTGGATTGCCCGCAACTCAGCACTGTACTGGCAAAAGGGTCTCGGGTACGAAGGGTGTCCATGGCACTATACTCGCTGTAGGATACACCGCAAAGGCTTTGCACTCTATACTCGTAGGTGGTAGCAGGTTTAAAATCGGTAACGGTGACTTTTTCACTTACGGCATAAACGGCATACCATTTCAGGGAATTTTTCTCCCGGTACTCTAATCGGTATTTGGTCGTTACGGGAGCTCCCGTCCAAGTGATGGTAGCACGCTGAGAGCCTTCTACATTGGCTTCTACATCGGTAGGGGGCATACAAGCATCGCCGTAGGTAAACCAGCATACCTGACTATATCCGTTATTTTTGAAGAGGTCTCTGCCCAAGGCTTCTTTGGCTTGCACCCTCCAAGCGTATTGTTCGCCTAGGAAAAGGGGCGGATCGGTAGGGCCATAAATTAAGGATGTTCCGTTAACCGTGGTTTCGTATAAAGGAATGTTGGCAGAAGCCAATACCAAATCGTTTGGATTTCTACCTTTTGGCTGAATCCAAAAAAGTTGAAAAACATATTCTGTTCCAAATCCTCCACTGGTCTGCATTCCCAGCCAGTTGAACATCATATAAGTAGGATCTTGCGGTCTTAGTTTGTCGCCACAGGCAGGCAAGTTGAGTTTTGGAGGGTCGTTGAGGATAAACCAAGCGGTAGTGCATATTTCATCGGAGAGTGCTACGCCTGTGCGGTAGTCGAATACTTGGATACATACTTTATAAAATCCGTCGGGGATAGCAGCACGGCGGCGGTATTGGTCGCGGGTAATGCCTTGAAACTGCAAGGCATTGGGTTCAAGGTAGGCGGCCATGTCAAACCCGTTGAGCAGCTCGGGTATTCCATTGGTAAGGGTTATCGGTGCTGCAAAAAAATCTTGTGCGGTTTGTATTTTTATACCACTGCCTTCTATTTTAAGGCGTAGTTTAACATCGTAACTAGGATTGAGCTGATCGTTTTGTAATAGCGTAATGCGTAAATTTTCAGCATTGGAGGTAGCATAGTCCGAGAGGTACACACTGTTGGGCGGTACCAGCGTAATGTTTGCCGATACAGGGAATACTTGAGCAAAGCTGTTTGCTCCTGCAATTAAAAGCCATAGCGAAAAGGTAAAAAAAAGATTTTTCAAGAAACGCATAATTAAAGTGTATAAAAAGAAAATCAAAGTTAACAAAATGAAATGAAACAGAGGCTATACTAATAGAACTATTTTAAATTGCCTATTTATACAATTCAAATTCTACTCTTCGGTTGGCCGCTCTACCCTGTTCGGTATCGTTTGGTTTTAGAGGCTCGTCTGCGCCTTTTGCTACGCGTTTAATTCGATTTTTGGGAATGCCTGACAATATTAGGTAATCAACTACGCGTTGCGCACGTTCTTCCGAAATTTGTTGGTTTCGTTTGTTTGAACCCAAATTATCGGAATGTCCAATCACCCTAACGTTCAAATATTTATTCCCTTTGATTAGGCTCGCTACATCGTTTATGGTCGCTTTGGAGGTATTGCTTAATGTGGTATCGTTGAAGTCAAACGCTATTACTTCTTGTAGATGCAATACATATTTTTTTGTATTGTCGGGTTCGTCTGTTTTCTGTACACTAAATTCTCGTGCTTGTCCTACATTATAGTCTTCTATTTCGGCAATAGGTTGTTTTTTCTTTTTACTAGGTATGCTTAAGGCGAGAAATAGTTCTGTTGCGCCTTTGCCTTTATTAAACGTATTCAATCCAGATAAGGTATAGTCATAACTCAGGCCAAGGGTTGCAAATTTTTTATGGAATTCAAAAGCGAAAATTAAGGCATCGTTCAAACTATAGCGAGGGATAAAAGCTATGGTAACGCCTTTTGTAAATTTATTTTCCAGATTGGTAACGGAGTAGCGCAATTGTGCTCCCACTAAAATACGCTGGTTGGAAGCCATTCTAGAATAGAGGACTTCAGGTGTAATAGAAAATTTGGTTTTATTAAGTAGCAGCACACCTGCCGTTCCTATAATTTTTAACGGCAATTTTTCTTCCTTGGTACCAAACCCTATGGAAGGGTGCGTCAAATGATAACCCGCTACACCAACGTAGTATTTTCGGCGTTGTACCGCATTGTCTGCATACAAAAGTAATCCAGTACCTACGTCAAAATAATTTTTAGAGGCCCTCCCCCCCTCTTCTCCGTTGGAGAGTCCTGAATTTAGTCCTGCCGTTCCGTTGTATTGGCTTTCCGTTAAGGCATTATCAGCAGCTAATTTCCGTTGATTGAAACCACCGCTTACACCAAAAGACAGTTGAAGTGTTTTGCCAAGTGTTGCATTGTAGGCTACCGATACGTTTACGCCTGTATTTTGCGTATAAATTGTTTGTCCTGCTTTATCGTTATAAGCCGTAAAACCAATCCCGCCTTTGCGCATTCCTGTTTTGGTTGAAAAAGGGAGTATGCCTGTTAAAATAGGCGTAGAATAGTTCCCCTCACTACTTTTCCATTGCGACCGGTAACCCAATAGCACTTGAGCCGTACTATAAGCTCCCACAGAAGCAGGATTCACGAGCGTAGGGGTAAATTGATAGAGCGAAAAATTTACATCCTGCGCTATAGAGGTACCAACAAAACAAATGCCACAACACAACGCTACGAAAACACGAAGGGTTATAGTTGCCTTTGTATAGTATACGTTCACTTTTTTTCTAAATGGTTTTCTCACTGTATTATTTTTTAATTTTCTTTACTTATTTGAAGTTTAAAGTTGAAGGTTTAAAGTTGAAGGTTTTAACCCTAAACTTTAAACCTTAAACTTTAAACCCTAAACTTTAAACCCTAAACCTTAAACCCTAAACCTACCTTTTCAATACTACCATACCCGTCTTTTTGCCTTTGTATTTCAGCTCAGCGCCATCATAGGTTTTCCCTTCCATAGTCCAGAGATAGGAACCTGTGGTTTGAGGAGTACCTTTGTAGGTGCCGTCCCAGCCTTTGTGAAGCAATGCGTCTATATCTGAAGATTCGTAGATTACTTCTCCGTATCGGTTGTATACTTTGAAATCTATTTCTTTTATTCCTGCCCCGAAAATTTTAAAGGCTTCGTTTGTACCATTTCCATCAGGGGAAAATAAATCGGGAATAAACAAGTCGTTCCTTACAAACACGTTTACCGTATCGGTATCGATACAACCGTTAACATCAATACCCGTTAAGGTATACGCAGTATTTTCTATGGGTGATGCTGTAGGGTTAGAAATAAGATTATTAGACAGCGCAATGTTTGGCAACCAAGCATAGGTAAGCGCACCAGAGGCTTGAAGAGGGGTAGACTCTCCTGCTCCTATTGAAGTATCACTACTTGCTAGCACGTTTGGTAATGCGTACAAAGAAATAGAAATAAAAGCCGTATCCGATTTGCAAGAGCCAGCCGTTACGATTAATCGAAGCTCGGTATCTTTTGGTACTACTGCTATTGGATTTGCTATAGTAGAATCGTTGACTAAATTACCGGGCGTCCATCGGTAAGTATAGGGTAAAAAAGAACCGGAAGCGGTGGGTGCTCCTCCAAGTTGGAGGGTACTCTTGTCGCATATAGAAGTATCGGCACCTTGGTTAATTATTGAAACTGGATTTACCTTAACAATTATTGTATCGTAGGTTAAACAGCCAGAAACAAGATTATTGCGCTGTGCCCAAATAGTGTCGTCGGCCGTAATTTCAGGTTTTATTGAGAGTTTATTGATGGCTAGTACTGGATTCAAAAATGAAAACCAATTGACTACGTCTCCAGCTACTCCTGCTTTTAATAGAATACTATCGTTAAAACAAATCGTAGTATCGTTGCCTAAACTAAATTTTCGGCATACTACAAAACTATCCAATAGGGCAAAAGGAGAGCCTGCATAAGTATTATCAACTGCCTGCACCGACCAATAGTACTTTCCTTGGTCTAGCCCTTTTATCTCATAGTTTGTAGTATGCCCTGCATTGCCTATGGCACTACTCTTTCTATAGCCGTTGTTTATATTGGCTGCTGGGCTAAGAGTATTGACTGCTGTTTTAGAAGTGGAAATAAAGAGGTTATAGGTCAACCCTGTTGCGCTAGTTTGAGCATCCATAGAATTGTTCCAACTTAATCGAGCAGTATCTTCGCTGATACTTTCAGCGGTATTGGTCGGTGCAGAGGGTATCGTGTTGGCTGTAATAGATTTATTTCTATAAAGCGTCACTACATTTCCACCCGAACTAAAACCAGAGATCAACACATCCAAATCGTTGTCTTTATCAAAGTCTGCCCAACTTACAGCGCCCGAAAATATTCCAGAAAAAGAAAGCCCTGCATCGGTAAATGTGGTTCCTGTATTGGTATATAATTTTGTAAGTTGCCCTAAAGAAGTATTTCCTGTAACGATTAAATCTAAATCGCCATCGTTTTCAAAATCGCCCCAAGCAAGCGATGCAGCGGCTACCCCAGTGGTAACGGCAAATAAATCTACAAAAGCATTATTTCCTATATTTCTATATACTTTACAAATTCGAGTACTAAAAGCGTCCGTACCCGCTAAGGCAATGTCCAAATCGCCATCGTTGTCAAAATCGACCCAGGCCGTTGCGCCAAAAGAAACACCGCTTAGTCCTACTACCAATTGATCTGCAAAAGTTCCGTTCTTATTATTTTTATAAATCTTACACACCTTATTGTTCGAGGCATCCGTACCGTTAAGTAGAACATCAAGGTAATTATCGTTATTATAATCTCCCCATACAGCAGTGCCTCCTGTAATAGGAGTTATAGCATGTATCATAGAAGAAAATACACCTTTTGTATTTTTATAAAGAGTAGTAGAAGGAATATTCGATGCATTTAGTCCTGTAACGATTAAATCTAAATCACCATCGTTATCATAATCTCCCCAATCGGATGAACCGTATAATACACCTAGTAATCCTGCATTGGCATTGGTAAAATTTCCAGCTGTATTGGTGTATATGGTCGCTGTTTTTGTGCCTGTATTGTCGGCTCCTGTAAGCACAAGATCTAAATCACCATCCCTATCGTAATCTCCCCAAGCCGACGAGCCGTAGTTTACAGGAATAAATGAAATCAGCATATCGGTAAACGTGCTGTCCAAATTATTTCGGTAGAGTTGAGCATATTTAGTACCGAACTGATCTTGTCCGCATATAATAACGTCTGGGTCTCCATCGCTGTCGTAGTCGCCCCAAGAAGTAGTGCTGTAGCCAACACCTGTAAATAATGCTTGCGTCACAGTATTAAAGGTTTGTGCCGAAGCCGATAA
>JAYSUZ010000401.1:0-5395 GCA_043718845.1 Cytophagales bacterium | reverse complement strand
AAAGTATAGAAGTACGAGTGCCTTATCTTGATCATAATCTAACGGACTATCTCTCTAAAATTCCTTCAGAATTGCTTTTTAAGAATGGTCAAAAATGGATACTCAAAGAACTATTGCAAAATATGGGAGGCAAGGAGTTTGTGTCTAGACGTAAAGAAGGATTTGGAATGCCGGTAGGGAAATGGATAAAAGATAAGAAAAATAAATTTATAATCGAAACTATTCAGAATAGAAATAGTTATATTTATACGTATATATCCTTTGATACTGTCGCCGCATTATTGTCTACTCATCTATCTGGTAAAAAAGATCATACATCAATGCTATGGTCGTTGATTGTACTTGCCAATTGGATGCAAAAAGAGTTTAAATGAAAATTTTATACCTACATCAGTATTTTCTAACGCCAGAACAAGGTGGCGCTATCCGATCGTATCATCTAGCAAAAGCATTGGTAGAGGATGGGCACGAGGTAGAAATGATCACGTCACACAACCATTCGACGTATCATTTTGAAATAATAGAAGGTATAAAAGTGCATTACTTGCCCGTCTATTATGAGCATAATCTGAGCATTTTGGGGCGGTTGTATTCCTTTATGAAATTTATGTTTCGGGCGTATAGTAAAGCTACAGAAATAGAAAATATTGATTTATGTTATGCTACTTCTACGCCATTATCTATTGGGATAATAGCACTTTGGCTTAAAAAAATACATCGTATTAATTATTATTTTGAAGTGCGTGATTTATGGCCTGAAGCACCTATTCAAATGGGTGTTATTAAGAATTATTTTTTAAAAAAACACCTTTATCGCCTAGAGAAAAGGATATATAATAAAGCGGATAAAATAGTGGCTCTGTCGCCGGGTATTTTAGAGGGAATAAAGCGTAAAGCACCTCATAAAGAGTGTTATTTGATCCCTAACTTTTCGGATTGCGAGTTCTTTTATTCAGAAGAAAAAAAAAATGAATTAGAAGAGAAGTTTAACGTGAGAGGGAAGTTTGTAGTAAGTTATTTCGGAGCTCTTGGTAAAGTAAATCACCTAGAATATCTTATAGATGCCGCATTAGAATTGTCAAAACATAAAATCGATTATATTCATTTTATTATTGCAGGAAAAGGGTTTGAGCTGAATCTAATTAAAGAAAAAGTTAAAAAATACGAACTTCATACGATAAGCTTTATTGGTTTTATTAATAAAAAAAGTTTAAAGGAGATGTTAAATGTGACCGATGCCGTTTACATTTCTTTTGCAAACAAACCTATTCTAGAAACAAACAGTCCAAATAAATTTTTTGATGGACTGGCATCAGGAAAGCTTTGTATAACGAATACAAAAGGTTGGATGAAGGATTTGATTGAAGCTAATAATTGCGGTTTTTATTACAATCCCGAGCATCCTAAATCGTTTTTGGATACTATAATTCCGTATACGAACGATAAGAATCTTTTAAAATCAGCACAAATAAACGCAAGAAATTTGGCAGAAAAAGAATTTTCGAAGGATATAATGCTCGCGCAATTTTTAAATTTATTTAAGGACTAAGGTTAGAGCAGTATTAAACTGGAGTACCATTACTTAAATATTTTTTTCATTACGTTACCTTGTCCATAAGGCAATTCAAAATCTAATAATTCGGCTACCGTAGAAGGGATATCTACTTGTAGATATCGTTTATCTAAAAGGATGTTTTGTTTGAAATCTGGGCCAAAAGCAAATAAGTTAATGTGTCGGCACCCATCACAACCGTCACCATGAGAAACGAAGCCGTCTTTCCAGCCATCAAGATGTCTTCCATGGTCATTGGTTACAAATAAGGTGGTTTTATCTTTATAATAAGTATCGGTCTGAATAAATTTCCAAACTTCCCAAACCAAGCTGTCTGTATTTTTTATGCCGTTAAGATATTCTCCCCAATTATTAGCATGCCCCGCACCGTCAGGTTCTTTAAAATTAACTAATACCAAATTGGGTTGTTCTTTTTTTAATGCGCTCATTACTTTATTAAAGGTAACACTGTCATTTCTGTAGCCAGACTGTGGTCCATTTTTGCCACAATCGGTTGACGGATTAAAAGTATTGATCCATTTTGGGTTATTACAATTGCCAAGTATAAATAGTTTATCTTTTGATGTGATAATATAAGCCTTCGATTTGGGCACATTTTTTTGTTTTAAATAGTATTGAAAAATAGAAGGCTGCTGCGGTAAATCTGCTCCTTTTGAATTTTCTAATTCTTGTTGCACGCCTGTGCAAAGTGCCGCATGCCCTGAGGTAGTATAGGTATAGCCGTCGTTATAAAATTTCGTGCATACTACCCCCGATTTAGCCATGTCATCGGCAAGATGAGGAATATATTGATGTGTAGTATCGCCCCATGTTTCAGAATATCGAGGGCCATCTACTACAAGAATAATTACGCGTTCAGTAAGGTATTTATTTTTCAGTACGGTTTTATGTTGGGCCGAAATAGGGGTAACACTTAATAAAAGAAGCAAGTAAGCGAAATTTCGAAGGTAGTAGTTTAGGTTGTTCATATAGTTTTATTTTAGAATAACAATAGTAACGATAATTAGTTTTTATTGATGAATAGAGGGGTTATTTAATTGTTATTTTTAACTACGTTAAGGTTTACGCTTTTGTTAGTTATTGTCGCAATAGTGCATAGTATTTATTTATAAAGGCTTCTGATTTTAGTACTTCGATCTCTGAAAAATAAAAATCTTTCGTGTCTTCCGTAATAATACAAACACAGCCTGCATCAAAGGCCGAATAATATTCTAGACCATCCTCAAAGTCGTTTATTTTTTTATTTTCTAGGCATCTTGTAATACAAAATTGGTTTACAGTACTAATTTTAAGATTTGAATTTAGTACGGCCATTTTACTTTTAGCAAGGGCTGTACCACTTTTCTTTTCAGCAAAATAAAATGCTATAGCAAGGCAAATAGGGGAGGTGTAAAGCTCAAATCGAGGTTGGTCAGAAAGACTTAGTATTCGGGAGGCGTAGGTGAACGTTGGGTATTCTTTGTTAAGTACAGAAACAAGAATGTTGGCATCTAAAAATAATTTCATTTTTTAGAATCGAAAAAATCTTTTTTTAAATCTTTTCGGCTTTTAGATTTGGTTTTGTACTGCACCTCACCTTCTGCAACTCTATTTACCCAATCGGATATAGGCAACTCTTCAAGGCTTTGATAGTTTCCTTCAGTCATTTTACGGTACAGCATCTCCGTAAGTCTAGAAAGGCTTATGTGATTTGCTTCTGCAAAGGCTTTGGCTTTACTGATGACACCTTCGTCAAAACTTAACGTTATTTTATTGTCCATAACCGTACTCTTTTGTCATTTATACTACAAAGATAAAAATTTTATACGGCAAAATGAGTTCTTTGTAATAAATTAGATTTTATTTAATTAAATTATTGATTGTGAATTACTTAATAAAAAAATAGGTATACACTTAAAAAGTACCGTTCAAAATTTATCTAAGATTTTGTTTTAACCTGAAAATTCCCTACTTTTGCAGTCCTTAAATAAATAAATTTAATAATGTCAAAAAACAACTACGAGTCGGTATTCATTTTAACTCCCGTTTTGTCTGATAGTCAGATGAAGGATGCCGCAGACAAGTTCGTGAAGTTACTAAAAGATAACGGAGCCGAAATTGTAAACTACGAAAGCTGGGGCTTGAAAAAGCTAGCTTACACGATTCAGCACAAAAATACTGGATTCTACCATTTTGTAGAGTTCAAAGCTGAGCCAACGATCATCAATACGCTTGAAATCGCTTTCAAACGTGATGAGAAAGTTCTTAGATTTCTTACAACCAGACTTGATAAATTCTCTATCGAGTACAACGAAAGAAGGAAAAAAGGTGAATTTAGAAAATCAACAGAAAAAACGGAGGCTAAATAATCATGACACTTGTAAACGAATCAGTTCAAAGAGCTGACAACAGAAAAAAATATTGTCGTTTTAAGAAAAATGGCATTAGATACATAGATTATAAAGACGCTAACTTCCTTTTGAAGTTTATTAACGAACAAGGTAAATTGTTGCCAAGAAGAATTACTGGAACAAGCCTTAAGTATCAGCGAAAAATCGCACAAGCTGTGAAAAGAGCACGTACGATTGCATTATTACCTTATGTTACAGATTCTTTAAAATAGTCGAATTATATGGAAATCATACTAAAAGAAGATATAAAAGGCCTAGGCTATAAGAATGATGTGGTAATCGTGAAACCCGGTTATGGCAGAAATTTTCTTATACCAAAAGGCGCAGCCACAATGGCTACTCCTTCAGCTAAAAAAATAGTAGCTGAAAACGTAAAACAAGCTTCTCACAAAGCAGTGAAAGTGAAAAATGACGCACTTGAAATAGCAGCGAAATTAGAAAGTTTAGTAATCGAAATTAAAGCAAAAGTAGGCGAATCTGGAAAAATATTCGGAGCTGTTACTTCTCTTCAACTTTCAGATGTACTTAAAGATAAAGGCTTTGCTATCGACAGAAAGAAAATTTCTTTCAAAGGCGATGTAAAAGAATTGGGCGAGTATGTTGCTTCAATTGACTTACACAAAGAAGTAAAACAAGAACTTAAGTTTAAAGTGATCGCTGAGTAATTAGCCTTTATTTTAACATTAATTTAAAAATCCTGCTCAATACGAGCAGGATTTTTTATTTTTAAGGATAAATTCAGAAAGTCAATGTGTTCGAAAATTAGAGTTGGTATTATAGGCCCCGGTAAAATTGCTAATAAGTTTGCGGAAGCTTTGCTCAATGTAGAAGGTGCTATCTTGTATGCGGTAGCTTCACGTAAGGAAGACGCCGCTAGGACTTTTTCTGAAAAATACAACGCTCAAAAGTATTATGGAAGCTATGAGCAGCTCGTCTCCGATCCAAACGTAGATATAGTCTATGTCGCCACTCCGCATGCATTCCATAAAGAGCATACCCTTTTGTGTTTGAATGCTAAAAAGCCCGTTATCTGCGAGAAGCCTCTTGCTCATAAGTACGCAGACGTGCAAGAAATGATCGCTGCGTCACTAGCCAATAATGTATTTTTAATGGAAGCGATGTGGACTCGATTTTTGCCTCCAGTCAATAAAGCGTTAGAACTTATCAAAGGCGGACACATTGGTGAAGTAAGTCTATGTACAGCGGATTTTGGGTTTAAAGCTGCCTTCGACCCTAAAAGTAGGTTGTACGACATGGCTTTAGGTGGAGGGTCACTCATGGATGTAGGCGTTTACCCTTTATTTCTAGCACTCACTTTATTCGGCGAACCTATTGATTGTAATGCTACAGCTAAGCTTTCTGAAACTGGTGCAGATTCGGAGTGTACTATAAAGTTGAACTACCTGAATGCCGAAGCTAAGTTGTTTTCCTC
>JAYSUZ010000041.1:0-2118 GCA_043718845.1 Cytophagales bacterium | reverse complement strand
AAGTTCTTTGGTAGTCGTTTTTCCATTAGACCCTGTAATCGCTATAAAAGGAATATCAAATTGTCTTCGATGATAATTTGATAACGACTGTAAAGTGGCAAGGACGTCTTCTACAAGTAAGCATTTTTCGTTTACCTTATACATTTCTTCGTCTACCACAGCATAAGCGGCACCCATTTCTATTGCCTTTCCTGCAAATTCATTTCCATTGAAATTGTCGCCTTTAAGTGCAAAAAAAAGTACTCCTTCTGTTATTTGCCGGGTGTCTGTACATACGCTTTTACAGGTAAGAAATATTTTATATAAATCTTTGATTTCCATATCGTAAATTTATGATTAATTAGTAATTTCAAAAGCCGTAGAGGATGAATTTTATTTTATATATCAAATGCACTGAGAAACAGGAATTCAGCTATTCAAATCCATTTTTTGATGGCTTAAAAAAGGAAATTCCAAATGCTGATTTTTTAGATTTGGATAATTTCTCAGGACAAGAGCTCATAGAGTTGACTGAAACAGCCTTGCAAAAGGCCTCTAAAAGTGTTGTTTTTTTTGAATTCATGGATGGAAATTCCGCTACTAAATTTTTAAAACTGGCCACTTTTTTAGCCGACAATCCTCAAGGAAAGCTTGTTTTTATAAATGGAATAGAAACGCCAATTGGTAAACTACTTTTCCCAATGGAGGGATTTTCTTATCATGCGCTTTCTCCCGAAAATCAATTAAAAATAACTAATAATTTTATAAATAACGCATGAAAATGATTCGCTAAGTCTCGTTTTGTGGAGAAGTAGGAGTTGATAGTGCCTTAGATTAGTCCTGCTTTTGTAATTTAGGTACCCTTTAGTATGCATATTTCAGTAAAAAAACATAATTTTTAAGGGAAAAGGGCAAAATAGCTGCTATTTTTTGGTTATTTTTGTAGCCTTTTAAAAGTAGCAACAATGAGCGAATATAATTTCAAAGAAATAGAATCGAAGTGGCAAAAAGTATGGAAAGAAAAACAAACTTTCAAAGCCGATAACAACAGCGAAAAACCAAAATATTATGCCTTGGATATGTTTCCGTATCCTTCTGGTGCTGGCCTTCACGTAGGGCATCCGCTTGGCTACATCGCCTCTGATATTATAGCTCGATACAAAAGAATAAAAGGATTTAACGTCTTACACCCTATGGGCTTCGACTCCTTTGGGCTTCCCGCCGAACAATATGCGGTTCAAACAGGGCAACATCCCGCTATTACAACCGAACAAAATATAGCCCGCTATATCCAACAGTTAGAAAAAATTGGTTTCTCCTACGACTGGAGCCGTGAAGTATGGACAAGCAAACCCGACTATTACCAATGGACACAGTGGATTGTAATCCAACTTTTTCACAGCTGGTACAACAAAGAATCGAATAAATCAGAGCACATTGATACGCTGATTAAAAAATTAGAAACTGCTGGAAACAAAGCAGTAAAAGCGGCCTGCGACGAAGATACCCCAATCGTAACGGCTGAAGAATGGAAGAATATGTCGGAAAAAGAAAAGTCCGATTTGCTTCTAAAATACCGCCTTACCTACATCGCGGAGTCGATGGTGAACTGGTGTCCGGCATTAGGAACGGTGCTTGCCAACGAAGAAGTAGTAAACGGCGTTTCCGAACGTGGTGGCTATCCTGTAGAACGTAAAAAAATGCAACAGTGGATGATGCGTATTACCGCTTTTGCAGAAAGATTGCTTACAGGTCTTGAAACCCTCGATTGGCCTGAGCCGATGAAGGATATGCAGAAATATTGGATTGGAAAATCGTTTGGTGCAGAACTTAATTTTAAAGTGGTAGACAAGCCCATTACACTTACCGTCTTTACTACTCGCGTAGATACAACGTTTGGCGTTACCTACGTTTCTATTGCACCCGAGCACGAATTGATTGCACAACTGACCGCTCCAGAATATAAATCCCAAGTTGAAAATTATGTAGCCCAAGCCAAAAACCGCTCTGAGCGTGACCGCATGAGCGATGTAAAAACAGTTTCAGGGCAGTTTACAGGAAGTTATGTAATCAATCCTTTCAACGGCGAGAAAATACAACTTTGGATTGCCGATTATGTATTGGCCGGTTACGGCACAG
>JAYSUZ010000005.1:0-2239 GCA_043718845.1 Cytophagales bacterium | reverse complement strand
ATTAATAGAAATACTATCGATAGCCTTTCCATCAGCAAGAATGGTGAACGTGTATTTTGATTCGATTGGAGCATTTTTTGTCGTATTATATACAATTCCTGAAACTACCACAAAAGGGTTTTCTTCAAATAGTTTCACCCTATAAATATCTTCTTTAGTATTTCCATTTTTGTCGGAACAAAAATAGGCCCAACTTCCTTTTATTGTGGTTTTGTAGTAAGAATCGTACGCTACAGAGTTGATTGTATCACTCATTACTACAGGGTTTGTCCACTCTTTATAAGTATCGTCTATTCTGCTTGCTCTCATTATATCAAAGTATTCTCCCTTAAATTGGTTGGCAGAAAAATAAAGAAATTTATTATCGGCCGAAAGGAATGGCGCTTCAATACTTCCGTAGTCGTTGATGTTTCTGATTTTCTTAGGCTTGCCCCATTTGCCTTTTCCTGATTTTCTGCTGATGTATAAATCAAGTACATCCTTATTCCATTTTTTTGTAAACGTTAATAAAAGAGTCTTGCCATCAGTACTCATAAAGGAGTTACTAAATGCACCTTTGTTTTTTTTGGAGTAGCCTGGTACTTTCATTTTTTTAGGAGAAGACCAAGTGTTGTCACCTGTTTTAGTTACTATGCTTAGACCTCGTTTTAGCCAGATAACTTTTTTCTTTGAAAAGACCCCTTTTATTAAATATTCTTTCCCATTTTCAGAAATTGATACGATTGCGTTACTATGTGCGGTATTAAAAGGGAAAGGCATTCTTTGGGCTAAAGTCCATTCTTTTCCTTGTAATTGGGAATACCAAATGTCCATACTTTCGTCTAACCCAAATTTATTTTCAGGATGGTTTACTCTATTGAAGTAAAGTGTTTTTCCACTTGGATCCAATACAGGGTTAAGGTCGTTGTATTCTGAATTTACATTTGAACTAAGCTTCTGCGGAGTAAAGGAATCTTGACCTTCCGCTATGATGCTGGTCAGGATAGTTACTAATAAAAATATCACTTTTTTCATAGGTACTATTATTATATATAAATGAATTGTATAGGTTAATTGAAGCAGAATTAATTTTCTTTGTGTGTTTGCATTTCAGGTTTTCGTGTTTTTCCAAAAACTAAGTTCATCCCTGCTCGAAGTGCAAAATTATTGGTATTAAAGGGATTTAAAACAACTAAGTTGTCTCCAACCACATATATTTGAAAAGGACCTGGTTTTATCATAAGTCCAAAACCAATATTGTTATAACTATTTTTTCGAATATTATATGAAACCACTACATTTATAAAACGGTCTAATCGCTGAATAATGGCTACAGAAGCTGCAGGCTTTAGTCCATAATAGAATTCGGTATAGCCCGTAAATGCAATTTTAGTACTTTTTCCAAGGCTATAGGCAGCAGAGATATAAAGAGAAGGCGTTAGACCTGTTTTATATTTTTTAATATGTTTTTCTTCTAGTGCAAATGTTTTCTTTAAGGTGTCTAAATAAGAATCTAATTTGACGCCTCCATTTATTGTGCTGTCAATATTCAGTCCTGAAAATTCGTAGGTACCGTCAATTTTATATGATTTTGCATTAGATTTCCATATAATACTGCCTAGATTATTTAAAGCTCCTGTGAATGCCCATTTTTTAGTAGGAGCATATGAAATGCCCAAATCCATGGCATAGCCTATGTTTTCAAAAGAGGAAAATGATTTCGTATAGTCGATAGTATTGCTATCATAAGGTATTACAGAAGCTGAATAGGCTTGAACATTGGCGTTTAGTGTGTGTTTATAAAATTCATTGTCGATTGCAATACTTCCATTTGATTTGGCTGTATTAAAATTGTTTAAGCCTTGAAGGAGTTTTAATCTTACGCCATAGGTAAATTTTCCTCCATCTTTTCCTCTTGCTATACCAAGGGCATATTCATTGTATTGCATGGCATTTATACCAAGGTTTTTTAAACTGGCTGAGTTTCCTATATATTGAGCATTGCCATACCAAATTAGGCTAAAAAGGTCTTTAGGGAAATTTAAACGAACGTTGGTGATGTTGGTTGCATTTAACGAAATGTATAAATCTCTTACCTTAAACCGAAGGCTGAATAAGTCTACAGCACTACTCGTGTTAAGGTAATTATTTGTTTTTTTCATTTTAGAAATAGCCTTGTCTAAATCTAATCTATAGGTAGTGTCGTTATCTTTTACAACTTCTATATCTTTTGCTACAAAGGGCGAAAAATAAACGCCAG
>JAYSUZ010000400.1:0-2495 GCA_043718845.1 Cytophagales bacterium | reverse complement strand
TACATTTTTGCAACAAGACAATACGAAGCGGGTGTTGAATATAAAGTTCAGTCAGGACGGCAATTCGCTTTCTGAAACAGAATAAACTATTTCGCAGCACCGCTTTAGGGTTATTCTGAATCGAGGAATAACCCTTTTTGGATTGCTTGATAAGTGCTATATTTAGACGTTATACGGAAGTCGTTTATGGTTTCTAGTAAACTCAGTCCTGATATAGTTGAAGTAAAAACACATTCGGCTTTTTTCAACTCTTCTATCGTAAATAAACCTTCTATTACGTTGATTTTCATGGATTTGCAGAGTCTTATAATTTGCTTTCGCATTATTCCATCTATACAACCCGTTTCAAGCGCAGGGGTAAAAAGTACACCAGCGATGCTCCAAAAAAGATTGGAAGAAGTAGCCTCTGCAATATACCCTCTATAGTCTGTCAAGATTAGTTCGTCGGCATTCCTTCTTTTTTTCTCTATTCCAGATAGGATGTAGGGTAGAAAATTTAATGTTTTATACCTTGAAAGAGTGCTGGCATGCAATTTACTATCTTCCGACGTGAAGGTTATTTTTTTTACGTCTACTGGTTTTGTGAGAGCGGAAGCGGTAAGTAGGTAGTCGGCTTCAGACGACATTGGTGTTACTAACCCTCCCGACTTTCTCCATACGTGGAGTTTTACTCTAGCCGATTGATTCAATCCAT
This sequence comes from Cytophagales bacterium, assembly GCA_043718845.1. Lineage (GTDB taxonomy): Bacteria > Bacteroidota > Bacteroidia > Cytophagales > Cytophagaceae > JANYCO01. Next base: position 1,801 of record JAYSUZ010000400.1, on the reverse strand, counting down.
TCTGGATGGCGAGATTCGATACTTGTTCTAAAATAGTGGTTTTAGCTAAGGTGTTAGGAAGGCGGATGTCAAGTTTTTGCAATCCTTCTGTTAATCGTGCGAAATGGTCGTCAAGGTAGAGTAGCTTGTTGTTTCTAAAAATCATAGTTTCAAACAAGCCATCGCCATAACAAAAAGCTCGATTGTCGGCACTTATTCGTAAGTCGTTTTCGGAAAGGAGATTGTTGTTTAATACAAGATAGTTCATGCTGGAAATTTCGATTATAGGTTTGTTTTTTATATCTTAGAACCCTAAAGCGAAAATACAAAAATAATAGTCAAAATACGAATGCAGAAAACGACAGAACCAACAAAAATTGCTGTTATAGGAGGAGGGAGTTGGGCTACCGCTCTAGTGAAAATATTAAGTGAGAACAATGTTAAGATAAACTGGTGGCTAAAAAGTAGTGACGATGTAAAGCATATCAAAGAGTTTGGTAGAAACCCTCGTTATCTAAGTACTATTCAGATTAATTCCAGAAAAGTAAAACCACTTACAGATCTAAGAAAATCGTTGGAAGGCGTTCAAGTAGTTTTGCTGGCTGTTCCCGCAGCGTTTATCGAAGAAGTATTAGGCGGACTTAAAGAGGACGATTTGAAGGATAAAATTGTCATTTCGGCTATTAAAGGAATGGTTCCTTCTGAAAATTTATTGGTAACTGATTTTGTAGAGAAAAAATTTCATACCGACCCCAAAAATCTATGTGTAATAGCAGGGCCTTGTCACTCCGAAGAAATAGCGTTGGAAAAACGATCGTACTTGACCATAGCAGGAAACGATATGGCAGTGTCGGAGAAAATAGCACAATTGCTAACCTGTCGTTATGTGATAAGTTCGGTTATTCAGGATTTGTATGGTATTGAATATTGTGCGGTAATGAAAAATATTATCGCGTTAGCATGTGGTATTGCTAAAGGGTTGAATTATGGTGATAATTTCCAAGCAGTGCTCGTCTCTAATGCTATGCAAGAAATAAAACGTTTTTTGAATGCGGTACATCCAGGGGAAAGAGATATGGACGCCTCTGCTTACATGGGCGACTTACTCGTTACCTGCTACTCTCCTTATAGTAGAAATAGAACATTGGGAAATATGGTAGGAAAGGGGTATTCGGTTAGGGCGGCGATGTCTGAAATGAATATGATTGCAGAAGGTTATTTTGCGGTAAGTTGTGTACACGAGTTGAACAAAAAATACAATGTAACCATGCCCATCACAAAGACAGTGTACAATGTGTTATACGAAAAAATTTCACCTATTATGGAAATGAGAATATTGGAAAATGTAATGCGCTAAATTTTTAACCAAATTCTTTATTTTTTCGTACTATAGTTATAAGTTCTTTTTTATAACATAATACCACTACTATGAAAGCGCTAAATGAAAACTGGCTAACAGAAGGGTTGATTGACTTTGAGTATAAAAAGTACTTGCTTTTGGGCTATTTACAAGGGGTAAAAAAAGAGTTTGGAGATCGGAAATTATATCCTATTTTTTCCGATTTATTGTTTCATTACAGGAATATAATAAACCTAAAACAATACAAAACACTTATGTATGAAAATTTTCCAAAAGAAATTTCAGGTACTGATTTTGAAAAATTGACGCTTATTTATACCGAAATTGTAAAAGACGATAGCATGATGCTTGAATTGGAATCTATAATGGAATATTCAATCGCTGTTTTTCAGAATTACCTCACCGAAGGCAAAGATATTTATGAGGAAATAGAATACAGCATGTCCATCGCTCCAGTAGGAC
>JAYSUZ010000399.1:0-5423 GCA_043718845.1 Cytophagales bacterium | reverse complement strand
ATGATTTTACGTTACTCCACTCATTGCCTTCCAACTCGGAGGTAAATAAATCTCCGCCATTTGTACCCTTATACACAAACATTGTTTGCCCATCTTCCGAAATACCAACACAAGCATCATGGTTTTGATGGTCGTTCAGCGACTCTATTTTAGCAGGAATCGTCCACTTTCCATCAATACTTTTTGAGAAATAGATATCCTCGTGTTCTTCGAGCGCATCCAATTGGGCGGTCATGCTCTCTGTTCTGGTAGACGTAAAAAAAAGTTGTAAGTGATCTGCTGTAATATAGGGAAGGTATTCTTGATGGTCGGTATTGACGGTATTACCAATATTTACAATTTCTACTGTTTTGGGATTCGAAAAAAACTCCTTTGCATTCAGGCATTCTCTGGTAAGTTTTCGAATATTTTCGAAATCATTCTTTTCAGGGTCTGCCTCACGGTAATATTCAATAGCTTTATCAAACTGATTGTTGACATGGTACGCTCTTGCCAATGTATAATACATCTCCAGCGATGGCTTGTCTATGTGTTCTGCCAATTCTATTGCTTTTGAGGCATACTTTACGGCATTGCTTCTCGGCGAAACTAATAAATGACATTTCGCTAGTTGCAAATAAACATACGAATTGTGTATGGCGGAGACAAGGCTTTTTTCGTAGAGGAGCGCAGCGTCATAGAATTTCTCTTCTACAAAAAGCAAATCGGCTTGACTAATTAATGTTTGTTGCCCAAACGAAATTGTTACAGACACGAGAAATGAACAAAATAATGTACCGCCTTTCCACAAAACACGCATAATAAAATTTTTAAGAGTTTCACAAGATAGTATACAAAAATAAAATTAACAAATCGAACTAAAAAACGATGCCTATGGGCTCAGTTGTATTCAAAATGGTTGTCTTAAGTTACGATATACCAACAAAAAATTGAATACCTTAAAGTGGTCTAACACCTTGTGTTATATGGATGCCAAATAAATAGATAATAAATAATAAAACAATACCATTATTAAAATGGACTTAAATACCTATATAAAATAGAAGGTGAACTAAACAAGGGTACAACCTTTAAGATATTCCTAAACGTTGTACCCTCTTGATTTTGACAATTTGAATCTTACTTTATTCGATCCAATCCCGAATATACTTCCGCTTTCAAATCCGTAAGTATAGAATATAACCCAAAATACGTACGGTTTATATAAAGAGAATGCCGAGAACCCCTCGCCACTTTCGACTCTCGTACTTCTTTGAGACCTGCTATATAATCGGTATAAGCATATATTTCTTCGAAGTAGGCTGGATTGCCAAAATCGAATTTTTCTTTTGTAAAAGGCAGTGTAAGCAGGTCAATCATACGTTTGAAGAGACTGGAAAAAAAGACAATTTCCGCCTCCGAGTCGCTTGGGTGAATCATTTCAAGATTGGTATAAATTTCTCGAATTTTGTTTTCGTCCGCATACGCATTGCTGTCTACTAGCGCAAAGTAATTCACATAGAAGTCTTCCGGAATTTCTTTGACACACCCAAAATCAAAGATTCCTACAGAGCCATCTTCCTTCATTAGAAAATTTCCTGGATGAGGGTCTGCGTGTACTTTTTTTAGACGGTGCACCTGAAACTGATAAAAATCCCAGAGCGCTTGTCCTATTTTATTCCTTACTTCTTGAGATGGATTTGTTTCCAAAAACTCTTTCAAGTGCTTGCCTTCTAGCCAAGTCATCGTAATAATTTTTTCGGACGACAAATCAGGGAAATAAGCAGGGAAAATTAAATTTTCAATATGCGCGCATTGTTCCGAGACTTCTATAGAGCGCCTGACTTCGAGTTTGTAATCCGTCTCTTCCAGCAATTTTGATTCTATTTCTTCAAAGTACTTATCCATCTCAACCTCTCGAAGCCCTACTAATCTTGTAGCAAAAGGCTTTACCAGCTTCAGGTCTGAACTTACACTGTTTGCAATGCCAGGGTATTGAATTTTTACGGCCAATTTTACTCCATCTTTCCAAGCGGCGTGTACTTGACCAATAGACGCGGCATTAGAAGCTGCGGTTTCAAATTTGTCAAATAATTGTTGCGGCGTCTTTCCCAATGTTTTTGAGAACGTATTAATAACTAGAGGGCCAGAAAGTGGCGGCGCACTGTATTGAGATAGTGCAAATTTATTTGTATAAGCCTTTGGCAACATACCTCTGTCCATACTCAACATTTGGGCTACCTTCAAGGCGCTTCCTTTTAGGTTACTTAGTGTGTCGTATATATCTCCGGCATTGTCCTCGTGCAACTCTTCTTTGCTTAGAGTCGGATCTATAAGTTTTTTGGTGTAGTACTTTACGTAATTTCCACCTAGTTTAACTCCCGTGGTTACAAATTTAGTAGCACGCTCTACTTTAGACGTGGGAATACTTGTTTGTTCTTTCATATGTTGAAAAGGCTATTTTTTTGCAAGAATAAATTTTCCGAAATCAATAATACTATCAATGGTCGTATCACTTATTAATTTAAAACTTACATCCACTGACTTTTCTATGGCTGCATCGGTCATTTCAAAATTGGCACTTTTGTCGTCCACCCAATATTTAAAGACAAAAAGAGCCTGGATCCAGAAACCGTGGGCATACTTATCGGAAATAAATTTTCGTTCTTTAATTTCGCCCGTATCATACCCCGTTTTTATCAAATTGCTTGCGTAGTCGTAGAAAGCAATTCTAAATGTTTCTAACGTATCGTATTTCAGATCCGTTACTTTAAACTGGTCTTTTAGTAGAAGTATATAGCTTCTATTTTCTTTTAGTTTTTGTACCCATAGAAAATAGAACGCCAATAATTTCTCCTTCGCACTATAGTTTTTATACGTCTCATCATTCTCTAGTTGACTCCGTGTAGATTGAAAGATTATCAACCAAACGTCTTTATCTACCGCCTCTAGCGAGTTGTAGAAATTATAAAATTCATCTTCGCTACACGCTATTGATTTGCACAAAAAATACACAGAAGCGGGTTTTTGACCGTTTTCAAGCCAATATTTTTTATAGGCTTCTACTAATTGTTGTTTTTCCATTGGGCAGTTTCAGTTTGTTTGCTTAATACGTTCCTACTTAACAATAGAACGTGATAAAAGTTTCATTATTTGATTACTTTTGTCTAAAATTAATTAAAGCAAGTATGTCTAAGACCAAAATAACGATTAACAATAATGGATCTATACGCCTAGAGGGAGACTTCGAGATAGTAGATAAAGCAGGAAATAGCTATGACTTAGCGGGACGAGATGTTGTGTCGCTCTGCCGTTGTGGTCTTTCCAAAAATAAACCTTTTTGCGATGGCGCACACAGTGGAAATTTCCAACATGAGGCGGTAGCGTTTGCTTTGCCTCCCAAAAAACAAGTTTAAATTTTCCAGCGTTTTAGTTGCCAATCTTTCTGTTCTGTATCCTTCAAAAAAGTCCAAGCCACCACACGGCTTACCTTTTGCCCTTGAGCCATTTCTAGTGTTTTCACCTCCACTACAGGTAGTTTTTTGAGCGTAGCATAGATTCCGGAAAGATTGGTTTTTTTTGAAATAAGAGTGGAATACCAAAAACAATTGGTTGGAAATAGAACACTTTGGGCTATCATTCGTTGCACAAAAGTGTATTCGCCGCCTTCACACCAAAGTTCTGCGTTTTGTCCGCCAAAGTTCAGTTTTGAGCGGGCTTCTTTTTTGATGCCTAGGTTTTTCCATTTTCGTTCTGTGCCAGCCTCCGCTTCGGCTTGCGAGCCATGAAAGGGAGGGTTACAAATGGTCAGTTCAAAAAAATCGGTTGGTTTTATTATTCCTTTAAATATATCCGAAGATGTGGCTTGGAAACGAAGTTCTACAGCATTCAATAGAGAAGTGTTTTTTGTTACAATTCGTTTTGCAGCATTTATTGCTACCGCATCAATGTCTGAACCGACAAACTGCCAGCCGTACTCATGATTGCCAATGATAGGATAGACACAATTTGCACCAACGCCAATATCCAACACACGTACACGATCTCCTAGAGGAAGCATTCCATGGTTACTGGCACTTAATAAATCTGCTGCATAGTGCATGTAATCTGCCCTTCCAGGTATGGGAGGACAAAGGTACTGCGCAGGAATATCCCAATCTGTAGTACCATAAAAACAGGTTAACAATGCTTTGTTCAATATTTTTACAGCTTCGGCATTACTAAAGTCTATAGACTCATTATTGTATTTATTCACCGTCACAAACCGAGACAATTCTGGAACGGCTAGGCAAAGTTGTTTGAAATCGTATGGAGACCGGTGTTTGTTGCGGGGATGCAACGCGGTTTTTTCTGTGGAAAATAGTTTAGACATATTTTCTAAAAGCCTTTCAAATCCAGCTGTTTTGTTTCTGTCAAAACAACCTGTTTGCGCATCTTTTTTTGGATTACTTCAAAATGATGTTGCTCTTCGAGGCTTACCAAGGAGATTGCTTCGCCCGGCGATTCTGCCCGCCCAGTACGGCCTATCCGATGAATATAGTCTTTGGGCGAACGTGGCAGTTCGTAGTTGATAACAAAAGGCAAAAAAGGAATATCAATACCCCGAGACATGATATCGGTAGCGACCAATACTCTTAGTTTGCCTGCTTTGAAATTTCGAAGCGCGTCTGTGCGTGCGCCCTGACTTTTTTTACTGTGCAACGCTTCGGCCTGAATATTATTTGTCTTTAGCTTGCTCGCCACACTATCGGCTTTGTGTACCGAAGAGGTGAATACTAAAACTTGTGGCATTTCTTGACTTTTGATTAAATAGCGCAACAGCGGCCCTTTTCGCTCTTCCTCCACGGCATAGCCTGTTTGAGTGATCAGGTCTAAGTTTTGCGCTTCTTCTTTTATTTCTATTTTTACAGGATCGTGCAAGAGGAACTCCGTAATGGTAGTCACCTCTTTGGCTAATGTAGCGGAAAATAAAAGATTTTGGCGTTTTGAAGGCAAGTGTTTAAAAACCTGTGCCATCTCCTCCTGAAAACCCATATTCAGCATCTTGTCGGCTTCGTCTAAAACGAGAATCTCTACGTCGGATAAGTAGACCGCTTTGGACGATACGAGGTCTAATAAACGACCAGGGGTAGCAACCAATATATCAACGCCTTGCAATTTTATCATTTGGGGGTTGATGGATACCCCGCCGAATACTGCCATTGTTTTGATGCGCTGCGGCAACGCCTTGCCAAACAATTGAAATACGGCTCCCACTTGAACCGCCAACTCTCTGGTAGGGACCAAAACCAATACTTGTACGTGTCTGTTTCTACCCGCAGCCCGATGTTGCAAGAGGTGTAAAATAGGCAAAACAAATCCTGCTGTTTTACCTGAGCCTGTTTGTGCTATTCCAAGAATGTCTTTTCCTTGTAAAATAGGAGGAATGACGTGTGTTTGAATAG
>JAYSUZ010000398.1:0-5442 GCA_043718845.1 Cytophagales bacterium | reverse complement strand
CATTGGCTATTCTTACTTCTCCTTCGCCTATCAAGGTTTCTGTTTTAATATCCATTTTAGTATCAAATTCACCTTTTATCTTATAGGATATTGTAAATGTACCATACGTTTGAGACAAAGCAGGTGCAAGACTTCTTATTAATTTCATCTCTTTATATGCTTTATTGATTTCAAGATCTTTTACATCAAGTGCAAAATCGAAAAAAGGGTGTTTACTATCTTTTGTGTTGTAATCACCACTTAATTTAACACGAGCGTTGACGGAATTAAAACCTGTTTCATTAAGCGTAAGCACTCCGTCGTTGATTTTAATTTCTCCATTTAGTCGCTTCAATTCGATGTCTTCGTATCGAACAATATTTATGTAGGAATCGAAAGTGAAGTCTATATTCTTAGGGACTTCAAAGAAAGTATCATTTGTCTGGACAGAATCATTGGTCGTTTTAACCGTGTTTTCAGAAAACCATAAATTAAAATCAAGCGTATCGCATATTAATTTCATATCGCCTTTTATAAGGTCACTGTTTGGAACGATGAACGACATGTAATTATAGAGATCGCCGGTAAGTGTTATATTGCCTTTACCTATTTTTCCTATCATTTTCTTTAATATTATTTTAGTAGGCGTAAAAGAAAATAAAGCTTCCTTTATTTTTATTGGCACTGGTATAGCCTTACCTGACAGACTCAAGTCTTTAATTTCTAACGTGCCGTCTGAACTAATTTTGTCATAACGGCTATTCTCTAAATCTACAATACGACCTCTTGTTTCAATGTCTGAGTTTACAATTCCTGCTAATTTTACATTTTCAATTGGGTATATTTTTGTAATTTTTGCTAAATCGATTTTGCCTTTTATTTTTAAATCGTAAATGTAATTTTTTAAATCTGTAATAGTGCCACTAATATCAAATGGCTCTCCTTCCAAAGTGTACGTCAGTTTATTAATACTTATTTTTGTATCCGTCAGACTCCCATTTTTATTTATCACATCGGAGATGAGGTGAATATTTTCAATAGGTTCAGGATAGTCGGACGCTAAAATATAACCGTCTGTCAAATTCATTTTGGCATTTATGGAAGGAAATTTATTTTGTGCTTGATTGTATTCTCCTTTTGCTTTTATGTCGAGATCGAACAGTCCTTTTAAATCGAAATTAGAAATGGGATACATTTTCTTAAGGTCTTCTAGTTTTATACTCGCTTTTAAGTCGGCATCGATAAAGTATTTTTCATAGCCCGATATTTTGGCATAACCATGAATAGGATTTCCTCCCATATTCATGTGGATTGTTTTAAGGTTAAAAGTAGTATTTTCTATTTCACCATTTCCATTGTCGCCTAACAAGTGAAATTGAATATCGTCTATAGCTGTAGGAAGGCTGTCCATTTTCATTTTTCCATTTGTCAATTTTAAATCCAAATGGAATGTTGGTATTTTGGTTAATTTATTATTTAGGCTAGAGAAAACACCTTTTGTTTTTAACTCAAATTTTATTTCCCCATCTAGTTTTACATCTTTTATGGGGTACATTGCTTGCAATTCTTTCAATTCAATAGCCGCAACAACAGCGGCATCAATATAAGGATTTGTAATTCCAATTGTTTTTATTCGACCATCAATAGGATATTTTCCCATGTCTAAATGGAATTTTCTCAAATCACAAATTGTACTGTCGAGGAGTCCATATTTATTATCTACCACAAAGTCTAATTGAATATTTTCAATAGCACTTGGAAGCGTATCTATTTTAAAATAAGCATCTTTTACTTTTACATCTACATGAAAAGAAGGAATTTTGCTTATACTGTCATCGGTATATAATCCTTTTATAAAACCATTAAATGAAATAGCACCTTTGGTAGTGATATGCTTAAAATCTTGCATATAAATGCCAGGGATAATGGATAGTATATTTTTGAATTCTGTTTCTGTAGTAGCAAATTTCAAGTCCATATCATAGCCATTTGCTAGGAGTTTGAAGAAACCAACAACCTCCAATTGAAAATGATTGATCCGAATATTATTTTTTTTGAATGAAAATTTATTTTCTTTAACATTTATTTCCATTACAAAGTCGAATGCTACTTCTTTTTTTGTAAGGTATTTTACACCGTCTTGGTTATACGTCAATTTCTGAATAGAGGTAGTAGTACTAAAATCGAATATATCTTTTAATAAATCACCACTTCCTATATGATTTACACCTTCCATTTTGATATAGGTATTTAGACCGTTATCCTGATAGATAAACGTTCCGTTTGTAATTTCTATTTTATCAAAAGCTAAATTTACGCTAGAAGAATCTGTATTGGATAACGAATCCGGTTTTTCCATAAAAAAATCAAAATTGGCTTTACCGTCTTTTAGAATTAAAATCTTAAAATTAGAATTTTTAAGAGTAAGACTTTTTAATTCCATTTTTTCGACAAAAAGTAAGCTCCATAAGCTGACTTCAATTGCGGCTTCTTTAATATTAGCCAGCGTATCACTGTTGAAGTCATTTTTGCCTACTATAGTTAAATTATGTAGCGATATGGTAGGGTTTGGGAAATCAGAAAAAAAGGATAGACTAGTACGATTAAAATTTATACTAGCATTTTTACTGAAATTAAGCTCTTTTTTTGCTGTTAGTTCAATAGCTGATTTGTAAAATATAGGCAACAAAAGTAATAGAAAAAAGACAAACGCAATAATTCCACTTGTGATGATGATTGTTTTTTTCATTGTACGAGTTGAGCTAAATTATTTAAATGTACTAAAAGCTCAAATCGAACTAGTAATTATTTTCATCACGGTAGTTGTCCCTTTTTCCTCCTTTGTTAAATCCGCCGCCTTTACCTTTATTGAAGCCGTCTCCTCCTTTGTTAAATCCACCACCTCTGTTATTGCTGAAACCGCCACCTTTAGTCTTGTTTGCTCCAAAATTATTAGTAGAAGGTCCTGTATTATTAGAGCCACCGCTATTGTTTGAATTGCTGCTACTTCTATTAAAATCTCTTCGAGGCTCGTTGCTTCGGGGAGCATCACCTCTTGTTTCTTTTTTCTCTGATTTATTTACTACGATTTGGCGCCCCATCACTTCCGAACCATCCAACGCTGCTATCGCTTTCATTCCCTCGCTTTCGTTAGGCATTTCTATAAATCCGAAACCTTTATTTTGGCGCGTTATTTTATCCACTATTATCTTAGCGGAGTTTACCTCGCCAAATTGTTCGAATAGTTTTTTTAAATCTGCTTCACTTAGTTTGAAAGGTAAACTGCCTGCGAAAATGTCCATATTGAATTTAAGGTTATAATTTTAGTTGCATAAAGATACTGAAAATAGAAAACCCAAACTATTTTTTTTCAAAAAATTCCTTTCGTACCAAGATTCTAAAAAGAGTCTCTGGTTTCATTGTCACCAATTGGTTTTCCGGTTCTACAATAGCATATATCCCTTTTGGGTCTTTACTTTCGCTGTATATACTAAGTTTATGGTTGCCAGCAGGATTTAAGTCTGAAACTTCAATAATTGCTTGTGGGGCATTTTTGCGCAAAGAAGTAATTATTGAAGCGCTATCCAAATAGACATAATTATCAATAGTTACATGTTCAAATTGAGAAAGGTACGTAATCACCTTTGTAGAGTCTACTTTAGTTACGCCCATTACGTTGAATGTTTTGGCATTCCATGTAATGGCTACATTACTCGTTTTGAATGCAGGGTAAGAAACGGCTATTTTTTGCAAACTCATAGGAGAACTAATAAAAAGTTCTTTGCTGCGCCAATCTATTTCTGTCATTTTCAAAAGATTTGCCATGTCTCCACTAAAACTTGGAACATAGACGATATAAGGTTCTTCGCTTCCTTCTTCCAAATAATAAGAACTGTTGGCATCATTTTCATTCGATGAAATAAGGAATTTCCTGCTCCATTCGTCTCCTTTGGCTTCTACTTGAATACCATTTCGCTTAAGATAAGCGGTTATTTTCTTTTTATTTTCTTCTGCTACGGGTCTTTTTATTTCCACTTTTGAAAGCCCTACAATCATTAATTGAATGAGATTTGGCCGAGCGTTGTAGGTGTTATTTACTTGCCATTTAAGTTGTCCCTTTGTAAGAATCGTCGTTTCCTTTTTGTAGGTAAGACTTATTTTAGATAAAGAGCTGCTGTCAATAGCAATTTTTTTGGTAGTATCACTTCCTCCTCCAAAACTAGTGTTTTTTAGCACTACAAAAAGCGCTACCAGCCCAGTACATAGAAATAATATAGAAAGTAGTTTTATTCGAGTAAGTTGTTTCATAAGATGATGGATCGTAACGTTGGACGGTACTCTATTAAGCTAATTTCAAGATGACTTTTTTATTACTTTTCATATCTTTTTTTCCTTACATAATAGCGTCCTAATCCAAAGAGTACGATGACGACGATAGGAAGCAAAAGATTGATACATTGCCAGAAAAAACGGCTGTCTTTTAGTGCTACTGTATCCAGTGGGCGGAGCGTTATTTCTTTGGCCCGTACATTGATAAGTTGTTGGTCCATTAAATAATCGAAGGCATTTAAAGCGAAGTCTTTGTTGGAAAATAGGTAACGCATTTCTACATTATAACCTAGTGGAATAGGGGTCTTGCGTTTAGGGTCAAGTTCATTTCTGATAATATCTCCATCGCTTACTACGATTATTTTAGAAGGTTTTCCTTGATTTATTGTAGCCATTCCATTTATGGGAGAGGGTCTATTTTTGAATAGACTAGTAAAATTCCCTTCCAAAAGATAGGCTACCGGAATAGTTGACTTCGTAAATAAATCTGTATTGCTTTCTTTTTTTAGTATATCTAAATTGATTTCAGAAGGAGCAGGCGTTTCTTTGCAATTTGAAGAGGTGAATAGAAGTGGTGTTTTCGTAATCCCATTGGCTTTTACAGTATCAATACTCCCTATAAATCGTGTCTGAATAGCATCCAAATTTCGAACAATAGGATGTTCGCTAAAGGTATAAACTACAGGGTAGTAGGGAAAACTAAGCATTTGTACTTCGCCATTTAAGCCTGTTTCTACACGTGTTACGCCGCATCTAAGATCTTGGATAAGACTTTGATTTAGGCGTAATCCGTATTTAAAAAAGAAATCGTCTAAATTTAAGTCTTGCGTAAGGGAATACGTTACACCAGATTTTAGACTGTCTTTTCTAGTATCGGTAGCATCCATGAAAAAGATAGCCTTTCCGCCTTTCATAATGTACTGATCTAGTATAAATTTATCTTGTTCGCTCCATTTGTATTTCGGACGGGCTACGAGCACTGCTTCAAAGCGCTGCAACGCTGTATCCTGAGTAAGATTGATACGTTCTACTGCATAATTTTCATTCAGTGCATTTGTTAAATCAAGAATTTCTTCCTTTGAATATTCGCCGTGCCCATCAATTACTGCTATCGTTTTAAATTCTTTAGTACTC
>JAYSUZ010000397.1:0-13112 GCA_043718845.1 Cytophagales bacterium | reverse complement strand
TACATTGTCGGCGTGGGCAGAACCGCAGGCTATGCGCTCGCCTTCCATGGCGAACGGCAATAATTCTTCTTGTTTTAAGGGACAGCCCAAAAGCTGATTGGCAGCAAAAACTCCTGCTACAGCACTGGCGGCACTCGAACCTAAACCACTACCAAGAGGCATTTTTTTATGGAGTTTTATATCTAATCCTTGTTTAGAACCTAGTTTGGCAAGCAACCGAATAATTGAAACGCCAACGGTATTCAGTTCCGGATCTTTTGTTAGTTTTCCTTCATCGCCCGTAATAGCGGAGATAGTAATACCGGGAGACGCTTTTAGTTTAATAACAACTTCGTCGCCTGGATTGTCAACCGCAAATCCTAATACATCGAAACCACAAGTTACATTAGCTACGGTAGCAGGGGCAAATACTTTGATACTCTTTTCCATCTATGCGCCAAAGATAAGCTATTGGAGGGGAATGGCAAATTATTTTATGAACGTTTGAAATTTAGGGTTTAGGGTTTAAAGTTTAGGGTTTAAAGTTTTTTTAGGGTTTAAGGTTTAAAGTTTAAACTCTAAAGTATACGCTGACAAAGTTCCACCAGCACGCCATTGGACGATTTGGGGTGGATAAAACAAATTAATTTATTGTCTGCCCCTCTTTTGGGCTCCTCGTTTAGAAACTCAAACCCTTCTCTTTTCAAGCGCTGCACTTCAACCGCCAAATCTTCCACTTCAAATGCGATATGGTGCATCCCTTCACCTCTTTTTTCTATAAATTTGGCAACGGGACTCTCTTCAGAAAGCGCCTCCAAAAGTTCAATTTTTGCGCCTCCAAGTTGAAAAAAAGCGGTCTTCACCTTCTCTCCTGCTACTTCCTCCTCTTTAAAACATTCTTTCCCAAGTAGTTTTGAAAACAGTGCCTTGGAAGCTGTTACGTCTTTTACCGCAATGGCAATATGTTCTATTTTCAACATTTTCGATGTATATTTGTATAGATTGTGAACCAAACTTCCACCTAATCGGTTTTAGTTTTAGTACGAAGCTGCTTGATAATCTAAAGTAATGTACACAGTTATCCGATTAAATCAAATACAACGATGATAAACGTAACCGATAAAGCAAAACAACACGTAGCCGAATTGAAAATAAAAGATGCCCTTACCGACAACCATCATGTACGAGTTTCGGTAGATGGCGGCGGCTGCTCTGGTCTTATGTACGACCTAAAATTTGACGATGTTATCAACCCTAACGACCATGTTTTTGAAGACAATGGCGTGAAAGTATTGGTAAACAAAAAAAGTCTTTTATACCTAGCAGGCACTACGCTAGATTTCTCAGATGGATTAAACGGAAAGGGTTTTCAATTTATCAACCCCAACGCCACTAGGACTTGCGGCTGCGGAGAGAGTTTCTCTGTATAATTTAACGTAAAATAAAACCGCACAGCAACACCCTATTCAAATGGTGTTGCTGTGCGGTTTTTTAAATTAGTTCACCCCAAATTTTCCCCATATATCCGTATCGGGAACAGGTGCCGTAAATGTTACTTTTTCATTTTGTATAGGATGTTCAAACTCCAAACTACGGGCGTGTAAACAAATACTGGCGTCTTTATTTGTCCTGTCAAAGCCGTATTTTATATCGCCTTTTATAGGACATCCCATAGCGGCCAACTGTACCCTTATCTGGTGTTGACGGCCTGTAAGCGGATACACTTCCAATAAATGATAGTTTTCAATACTCGCCACCAGCTTATAGTCCAGTTCGGAACGTTGGCTATCGGGCACTTCTTTTTTGTGCGCTCGGGTAATATTTTTTTGTTGGACTCTTGTAAGCCAATGCACCAATTTACCTTCCGCTTGTTCGGGTTTTTGTTTTACGATAGCAAAATAAGTTTTACGAATAAGATGGTCGTGAAAAAGTTTATTCATACGTTCCAGCGCTTTTGATGTTTTGGCAAGCAACACCAATCCACTCACAGGCCGATCAATACGATGGATAAGTCCAGTGAAAACATTTCCGGGTTTTTGATATTTTGTTCGAATGTATTCACGCACATGTTCTGTAAGCGGAATATCACCCGTCTTGTCTCCTTGGCTTGGAACACCTGCTTTTTTATTGACAAGAATAAGATGATTATCTTCATAGATGATGGTGAAAAACTGTTCGTGTTCGTATACGTCCATTTAATATATCGTAAGGAGTTCTGCCTAATTGCTTTTTATACTAAGAAATAGCCTTCCTCAAGCTAAACAATACAAATCTGCAAGATTTTAACTTCATTTCTACTATTCCTTGTGTTTTTTATTCGGCACATTTACTTAAATGGCGCAACTTAGAAAGTGCAAAACGCCCAAACACGTCGGCGCTCCTTTTTTTTCAGGACTGATTTTAAGTATATTTGAGGGATAATAGAAGCTAAAATAGAGTTGGAAAAGAAACTATCCGATTAAAAGACGAAAAGCAGCATTCGCAAAGACTTTGAATTACAATTGACCGATTTTCAAGAATCGCTTACCAAGAAAACGCATCGAACAAGGTTCTATGCAGCTGCAGGGCGAGGAGAGGTGCAAAAGCTGGCGTTAGAAGAATTGCTGCGTGCCTCGTTTGCCTTCGATAGGATAGAGGAAGTAGGAAAAGGGAAAAAGGGGCGGACGTAATTCATACCGTTAGAATATGAGTGGGATATATGGCTCTATAAAAGGGATAGCCGGCAGTGCTGTAGCGGATGTAAAACTACTCAGCGTAGACGATTTAAGTTTGGAAGAAGGAAAACAAAAATAAGAAAATGGCACTACTAAAATCAGTAAAAGGCATAGCGCCTAAATTTGGAAAAAACAGTTACCTCGCCGAAAACGCTACCGTGATAGGCGAAGTAGTGATGGGCGACGACTGTACCGTTTGGTTTGGAGCAGTGGTGCGTGGAGATGTGCATTATATTCACTGTGGGAATAAAGTAAATATCCAAGACGGTGCTATCATCCATTGTACCTATCAAAAATGCCCCACCATTATCGGCGACAATGTTTCGATAGGCCACCGGGCTATTGTACACGGCTGTACCATCGAAGAAAATGTACTGATTGGCATGGGTGCCATAGTGATGGACAATGCCTATATTGAAAAAAATTCTATCGTAGCGGCCGGGGCTGTAGTCCTTGAAGGCACAAGAGTAGAATCTGGAAGTATATACGCAGGAGTGCCCGCAAAAAAGGTAAAAGAAGTAAGCCCTGAGCGTTTCGCCGACCTAAATATGCGCATCGCAAACAACTATGTAATGTATGCGGAATGGATGAAGGAGTAGGGGTAGCGCTACGCGATAGGTAGAGGACTATGTCAGAAAACGCACCGATCTACTATCCTTCTGCATTTGTCGCATTTCCGCTACTAACATTTACGACCAAAAATAGCCCTTCTAATTGCATTCTGGAGACTTATACCCCTTTTCCCAATTACTAAATGACAAGATTGCTTGTCATTTATATTTTTTCATTATACCTTTGCATTTGACTAGCAGTACGATAGCTGAATTCAGTCCTCCATTAAAACATTTAACCACTTAACCCCAATCATTATGAATAGAAAACTACATGGCCTTGTAAGTCTATTGTTCTGTTGCCTAATTTTACAAGCACACGTTTATGCACAAGTGGTTTCGACTTTTGCGGGGTCCGGAGCGGCTAGCTCAATAGATGGAACTGGTACTGGAGCTACCATTCAAGGGCCTAATAGCCTTGTAGCAGATGGTTCTGGAAATCTTTATGTTACAGCTGCTAGGAAAATTCGAAAAATAACTCCTGCGGGAGTAGTTACTACCCTTGCAGGTTCAGGTTCTTTTGGAGGGACGGATGGAACTGGCGCTGCTGCGAGTTTTGATTCTCCAACGGGAATAGTCATTGATGGCAGCGGCAATCTATTCGTAGCCGACAGATTTATTCATAAAATCCGAAAAATTACTCCTGGAGGTGTGGTTACAACTTTTGCGGGAACAGATGGCGTTGCAGGCTCTACAGATGCTACTGGCACAGCTGCAAAATTCAATGCCCCCGCAGGATTAGCCATTGATGGCAGTAATAATATCTATGTTGCCGATTTTGGCAATAACAAAATTAGGAAAATTACACCATTAGGCGTTGTCACTACATTTGCAGGTTCTGGTACGTTAGGCTCCACAAATGCAACAGGGATTGCTGCTAGTTTCGATTCACCCTACTCTATTTGTATAGATGGGAGCGGAAACTTATATGTAGGCGACCTAAACAATAAAACGATACGTAAAATTACATCATCAGCTGTTGTCACTACATTTGCAGGTGTAACGGGGCTAGCAGGAAATATCAATGGAGCAAGTGGTACTGCACGTTTAACGAATCCTTATGGAATCGCTGTTGATGGATCAGGAAATGTATACTTTTCTGACCAATATTGGTATAACATTAGAAAATCAACACCTACTGGCTTTATTACTACCATAGCAGGCACTACTTCTACAGTTAAGCCTGACACTGGAAGTGTTGATGGACCAGGAGCTGTCTCTACTTTTTATCAACCTCTAGGTATAGCGTTTAGCAATGGGAGTATATATATAGCGGATAATCTAAATAATAAAATCCGAAAACTGACAGGACTCTGCTCTTCTACCACACCCGCAGCTCCAACGGTTACCATCACTCAGCCTACCTGCGCTGTTCCTTCGGGTACAGTTGTCATCACTGCTCCCACAGGCGCAATTGACTATAGCATTGGCGGCACCTACCAATCAAGTACTACATTCTCTGGCATTACTCCAAGCACTTTCGATGTACTAGCTAGAAACACTACCGATAACGCCTGTATATCTGCCGCCACTTCGGTAACTATAAATGCTATCCCTTCAGTTCCTGCCACCCCAACGGCTTCGGCAACACTTCAGCCTACCTGTGCGACGCCTACTGGAACAATCGTCATCACCGCGCCAACTGGTTCTGTCAATTATAGTATTGGCGGAGCGTATCAAGCAAGTACTACCTTTGCAGGTGTTGCTCCTAGTACTGTAACTATAACCGCAAAAAGCACTACCGACAATACTTGTATCTCTTCTTCAACTGCGGTAACCATAAATCCAGTTCCTACTGTGCCTTCTACTCCTACCGTTACCGTCACGCAACCTACTTGCGGGGTCCCAAGTGGGACAATCGTCGTTTTAACACCTATTACTTCTGTTGATTACAGCATTGGAGGGGCATATCAGGAAGACCTGACATTTTTAAGTATCACTCCACGCACGGCATCAGTAACCGCTAGAAGCACCTTAGATCTTTCGTGTATCTCCAGTCCTAAATTGGTAACTATAAATGCGGTGCCTTCCAATCCTACTACCCCGATAGGAATTACTACCATACAGCCTACTTGTTTACTACCAACAGGTACAATTGTACTTACAGCTCCAACTGGAGCACTTGAATATGCCATGGACGGTGGCGCTTACCAAACAAGCATGACGTTTACTCTAGCCTCACCTGGTAATGCGCATACCTTTACCGCTCGAAATACGGTCGATAATACTTGTATCTCCGCTTCTTCAACTATATCTGTAAATGCTATTGTAGAAACGCAAACCGTTACCGCTCCTTCCGATATCACCTTCTGTGGAACTACCACACAACTTACAGGCGCTTCAATTTCTTCCAATTTCCCTTTCCTTTGGGAATATGTAAGCGGCACAGTTGTCAGCATTCAACCCGATGAAAATGCAAAAGTACCTACCATCGTATTCCCTTCTGCGGGTAACGGAAATGTAACACTTAGATTAAAATCTCCTGGCTGCAACACAAACGACCTAATCGTTGTCACCCAAACCAATGCAGGTGTACCAGTCGCTTCTATCCCACAAAAAACACTCATCACTTCTGCTACCAGCAACATCGATTTCAGCCCTTCTATAACAGGAACTGTAACGTGGGACATCTCCGGAACAGGAACCGTTTCGACTTCTGCGCCTTATAACTATCAACCAAGTGCGCTCGACTTAACAAATGGTGCCGTGGAAATCGTAGCAAACGTACAAGGAACGGGTGCTTGTAATGCCTATTTCGCCAGCGATACGATTAAAGTTATACTTACCTCTAGCAGTGGCTTACACAGCCTATCCGGAACAATTACAAACTCCGTAGCCCCTACTACGCAAAACACACTTCAGGTATTTAAACTCCTAAACGGGTATTGGGTATTGCTCAAAGATACCGTAGTAAACAACAGCGGCTACACAATTCCTAATCTTACCAATGGAGAGTATAAATTATTAGTATTAACAAACGATATCGAACGAATCGACACCTATTATGGGGACTTTACAAAATGGGGTACTGCCTCTAGTATTAGCATCAACAATGCCGACCAAACAGGACTCGCCATTAACATCCAACAATACAATATCAGCGCTGCCAATTTACTCGCTTACTTAAACGGAAGCAACCGTGTGGCGGGACGTGTAACACTCAATACCACTGCAAGCATTAGCGGATTGAGAACGGCTACTACTGACCCGGTAAATATTAAACCGGTAGATAATGCGAGTGTAAACATTTACGACAACACTGGAAATTCTAAATTGACAACGACTCAAACCAATACTAATGGGTTTTATATTATTGACAACATGCAGGCAAGTCAGGTAGAAATTGAAGCCCAATACCCCGGTACTGTTTTGGAAGGCACTACAATCGCCAATCCTTCACAAACACAACCGCTGACAATTGTAGAAAACGCCGACAACATCAAAAATATTCAACTCGTAAAAATTGACGACAACAGTCAGAATAAACTTACCGCAATCGTATCCGGCCAATATTTCTCACCAAACTCGAATAATATCTACCCGAACCCTGCTAAAAACGAAGTATACATTCGACTGAAGGATGAACTGAAAAACCAGAGCCGCTACAAAATTATCGTTTTTGATGGTGCAGGAAAACCAGTCCAAACAAACAACTACGAAGGAGCAGCGGAAATTTTAAAACTGGATATTTCAGGATTGGAAAAAGGATTGTTTCAGATTTATATTAATGCTGGAAATAAAAGTATGACCGAGAAGTTGGTGGCGGGGGAGTAATTGCTAAGAATCTCTTCGCCTTTGGTTGTGTATTTACAAACAACTTTGGTTGTCGTAACAGAGAGTCGTTTGTGTAGACACCATAGCCGTCAATTTAGCACAACAAAGTTTTATAATCCAGAATGGATTGCATGATTATAAAACTTTGTTGTGCTAAATTGTGCGACCCCAATGGGTCGAATGTTCTTTTGATTCATTATTACTATAAATAGTTGAACCCAATCGGGTTCTTTTCCCTTTAAGTTGACGGCTTGGTGTAGATACAAACGACGGCGAAGGACAGTGAAGAAAAGCAGAAACCCTTTACATAATAGGTATAGATTATTGACCTAAAACTCAATAATCGTTTTTATCTCATCCGAATGCGTATTAAGAATCGCTTCGTTGATTTGAGTATACGTCATCACTTCCGTAATAATTCGATCAATAGCGCCAGGCCATTTTTTTCTTGATGCTTCGATTACGTCTATTGCCATTAGATTGTGTTTCATACTGGCATTTACGCTGCCTACCATTGCTTGGTTCATCAGCACCATTTGTTGCATCAAATCGCCCGCTTGTATATCCGCAGGACGACCTCCGCCCGGAACACCCGTAAGCACATAAACGCCGTTTATGCCCAATGCGTCGATAAGGTCGAAACCAAGCTTCGCTACGCCTGCCGCTTCAAAAATCATATCAATATGCCCATACGTATCGTCAATCTTATCGGCAGAGATTGTTTTGCCGTTGAGGTAGCTGCCTCCTATTTCTTTGAGCAGACTTGGTCGAGGCGAATTTTCTTCTACAATATCCATCCCTATTACTTCCACGCCTCTCAACCGAAGCGCAAACGCTGCCAGCAACCCTATAGGCCCAAGACCTACTACCAATGCTTTTTTACCTTTCGGCCAGTTTTCATACGTAGCGCCAGGAATTCGAGCCGCCTGAATTTTAAAGGCCTCGTCCATCGCTTTCACCGAAACCGACATTGGCTCTGTGAGCACGCCCACATCGGCTATGCTGTCCGGAATTTTTACGCAATACTTTTCTCTGTCTACCACATACTCTGCCATATAGCCATCGCGCGCACGAATACCTCTTTCCGTATAATTGCCCGTAGCACACATATCGCTTCTGTCTTTGCAACAATCAAAGCCAAGACCACAATCTCGGCGGACGATAAAGAGTGCAAAGTCGCCAACTTTTACAAGTGTTACATCTTTGCCTACTTCCACTACTTTGCCCAGCATTTCATGCCCTATTACAAGTTCTGTAGCACCAGGAGGGGCATCTGCTCTCCCTCCGTGCGCTATTTCTCTATCGGTACCACAAATGCCAATTTGCGTAATCTTGATTTTTATCTCGTCGGGGTGAATAATCTTGGGCTCTTCGCGCTCTACGATTTTCAACTCTTTACTACCGGGTACCGTTGCTATTGCTTTCATAAGAATTCTTGAATGTTCTATTTATTATTTAGAAAAGTCCGTAATCAATTCGGCAATAAGACCTGTCCACCCCGTTTGGTGTGAGGCGCCAATTCCTGTGCCGTCGTCGCCATGAAAATATTCGTAATAAAGCACAAGGTCTTTAAAGTAAGGATCCTTCTGAAATTTCTCATATTTCCCGTGCACCGGACGATTGCCTTCCTTGTTGCGCAAGAATATTTTCATCAACCGTTTTGCTATTTCTCTTGCCGCTTCTTTGATTGTAATCATATTCCCTGACCCTGTTGGGTATTCTATTTGAAAACTATCGCCGTAGTATTCATGGAATTTCAACATAGAGTCAATAATTAAGAAATTCACAGGAAACCAAATAGGGCCTCTCCAATTTGAATTTCCGCCAAACAATCCAGAATCCGATTCACCCGGATTGTAGTTTACTCTATACAAATCGCTGCCTACCCAGAAGTCGTATGGATTGTCTTTGTGGTGCTTGGACATGGCACGTATTCCATAGTCCGACAAGAACTCCGATTCGTCGAGCATGCGTTTGAAAATCTTTTTCATACGGTGTCCACGAAGGAGCGAAAGCAATCGTGTTTCGCCTTTGCCTTGTTCGTTCCAGCGTGAAATAAGTGAAGCCAAATCCGGACGGTTTGCCAATACCCATTCTACTCTTTTCTTAAACAATGGAAGCCTTTCTAGGTAGTGGGGCTCTAATACTTCCACCGCATATAATGGAATCAGTCCTACCATAGACCGCACTTTCAACGGTGTACTTTTTCCGTCTGGCGTGTGCAACATATCGTAATAAAACGAATCTTCATCGTCCCAAAGTTCTACACCACTTCCTCCTACATTGGCAAGTGCACCTGCTATGTGTAGGAAGTGTTCAAAAAACTTCGAAGCCATGTCTTGGTACACGGGTCTGTGTTCGGAAATCTCCAACGCTATTTTCAACATATTCAGCGAGAACATTGCCATCCAACTTGTACCGTCCGCTTGTTCTATCGTACCGCCCGTAGGGAGTTCCCTGCTGCGGTCAAACACCCCAATATTGTCCAGTCCTAGAAAACCTCCTTCAAAAATATTGTTCCCTCCAGAATCTTTCTGGTTTACCCACCACGTAAAGTTGAGCAATAATTTATGAAATATTTTTTCAAGAAATTCTATGTCCCCTACGCCATTATTTTCTTTCTTATCTATTTCGTATACTTTCAACGTAGCCCAAGCGTGTACAGGAGGATTTACATCTCCAAAATTCCATTCGTACGCAGGAATCTGTCCGTTAGGATGCATGTAATACTCCCGAAGCAGTATTTCCAATTGTCTTTTTGCAAAGCTCACATCGAGTCTGGCCAGTGGAAGTGTATGAAAAGCCAAGTCCCAAGCGGCATACCACGGATATTCCCATTTGTCGGGCATGGATATTATATTCTCATTGCTCATGTGTCGCCAATGTGCATTTCGAGCGGTCTTTCTTTCTGTAGGCGGCGCTATTTGACTTGGGTCTCCATCCAACCACTGCTTGATATTGAAATAATAAAACTGCTTGGTCCAAAGCATCCCTGCATACGCCTGGCGTTGCACCAAAAGCATATCCGTATCGGTTACGCCGTCTTGCAATGCTTTATAAAATTCATCTGTATCGTTGAGGCGCTCGTTAAAAATTTTATCAAAATCGTTAAACGGCTGATCGTTGCTAACATTAGTCAATCGAAGTTTTACCGTTACGCTTTCCCCTGCCGGCACATGGCATTTATAACTAACGGAGGCCTTTGTCCCCGACTGATTGGGGTTGATAGCGCCATGAATATCGTTGACTATAAAATCATTTATACCATCTTTGCAGTAAGGAGTTGAATTTTCAACATTGTAGAGTCGTTTTTGATTTGTTTCATTATCACAAAAAAGCAGTCCGCTATTTTCTTCCGAATAAAGGAAGTAGCGGCCTATCCGCTCGTGTGCAATATCAATGGCCCTTTCGCCGTTTGCGGCCATGAAAGGCTTTTCGCTATTGTAACCCCAAGACCATGTATTGCGAAACCAAATTGTTGGTAGTAAATTTATATAAGCCGTATCCGTACCTCTATTGCAGGCCGTGATTTTTATTAAAATATCGTCTTCGCCTGCTTTTGCATATTCTATAAAAACATCAAAATATTTATTTTCATCAAAAACGCCTGTATCGATCAGCTCGTATTCAGGCTCTAGCCTGTTGCGTTTCATACTCTCTGTTTTGAGCTTGGAGTAAGGAAATTCGACTTGAGGATATTTGTACAACATCTTCATATAAGAATGTGTAGGTGTACTCTCCAAATAGTAGTAATTATCTTTACAATCTTCTCCGTGGTTTGCTTCTGCGCCCGTAAGCCCAAACATTCGTTCTTTCAAAATAGGGTCTCTACCGTTCCACATCGAGAGTCCGAAACATAAAAATTGTTTATTGTCGCTTATTCCCGCTATCCCTTCTTCGCCCCAGCGGTAGGCTTTGCTTCTTGCATGATCGTGCGGCAAAAAATCCCAAGCGGCACCGTCTTTACTATAATCTTCACGCACTGTTCCCCACTGGCGTTCGGTAAGATAGGGACCCCATTTTTTCCAGCCCGTGTTGTCTAGCGTACTTTTTACTCTTTGTTTTTCTGCGTTACTCATTTTGTGTTCTTAAAGTAAGGGTTACGGTATAAAAATATAAGTTTGAGATTAGAAAACAGCAACAAACAGTCGTCAAATCGAATTTAAATTATGAAAAAACAACTGATAAACAAACATTTCTATTATATTTTATTGAAATGGCACACACAGGGCATGAACGGTTGTTTTTATTCAAGATAATTAATAGTTTAGGAACTATTTAAACTAGTAAAAAAATGAAAAAAGTAAAAACAGGATTATTGTCAGGCTTATTGATTGTTATTTTAAGCGCTTGCGGAGGCAATAAATCGGAATTAATTATAAAAGATTGGAAAGCAACGGAGCTTACCTTAGGCGAAACAAAATTGACGGCAGATGCCGTAGGCGGTATTTCGTTAAGCTTCAAACCCGACAATACGTTTTTATATACCGAAACGGGCAATACGGAAAAAGGAAGCTGGAAGCTGAACGACGAAGGTACCGCTATCACCTTGCAATACGCCGAAGGAGGCCGCACCGTTGTTCAGACTATAAAAGAGCTTTCGGCAGATAAGATGGTCGTGAATTATGAAGAACACGAAATGAAAAGAAGTATTACCTTGGTGCCAGAAGTTGCAGAAGTTAAATAAATTTTATTCTTTTATTAGTTTCCTACTTTCGATTTTGTCTTCTGTAAGCAATTGCAAAAAGTAAACGCCTTTTGCCAGCGTACTTGTATTCAAAATAATAATTTCACCCTCATAAACAGGTGATATAAAAGATAGTTCGATCCCAAAAAGGTCAACTATCTTTATTTTTGTATCTTCTTTAGTTGAGAGAACTCTAGTCTGTATAAACAACTCATTGGTTACAGGATTAGGGTACATTTTTTCAATACTGCCAACGGCTTCCTCGTTTCGCCTGATTATTCTATACCCCGACACATTTTCCGTTCCATCATAGTCGTATTGTTTCAGCCGATAATACGTTACGCTTTCAGCATTTTTTTTATCTGTGTAGGAATAGGGAGAAATCACCTTACTATTCCCTTGTCCCTGAATCGTTGCTAAATAGTTGTATGTACTTCCATCGTTGCTTTTTTCAAGTACAAAATAATCGTTGTTAATTTCAGAAATAGTAGTCCAATAAAGGGCATTATAATTTTGTTCGTCTATTTTTCCATAAAAATCGAGTAGCGTTATAGGCGTTGCAAAACAAGCCGGGTTAAAAACGGTAGTACTTATGGGTAGTACCAAACCCGTCTGCGTAGCCCCGTCTGCTCCTGCTACAGCGCCGTAATTAGTACCATGCGTATACGAAAATCCGGCAGCCCCCCCCGTAACTGCCGCAGCAATATTTGCGTCGGCAGTATTCAACCCAACGAATCCTCCTCCTCCTCCTCCGCCAGGTCCGAAATAGCGACAAGCATACCCTCCTCCATTGGTATCGCCTCCTTTGCCTCCCGTTACGTCTATGGTTACAGAATTGTTCACGGTAGCAGCCAAAAGCAGTACCGTACCCCCTGCACCACCACCACTATTGCCGTCACCAGCATCTCCGGCATCGTAAGGCACAGCATCTCCTTTTGCCAGTATAGAAAAAGCGCCTGTGTTGTCAATCGTACTCGCCGTTATAATTACGATACCGCCGCCATTACCGGCATTAAAAGACCGAGCATCGTCTTGGTGCCCGCCACCACCACCGCCGCCCATAAATAATTTATTGGTACTATAAGAAGTACTTAAAGACAACCCTCCAATACCATAGCCGTTTGGATAAAAAGCACTTGCACACCCGCCGGTACAGCCTACCCTAGTATCTTTATCCCCTCCTCTGCCACCTATCCCGTAGTTGCCTCCTCCTGCTCCGCCGCTGTTATGTCCATTTCCACCACCGCCTCCGTTTGCTTGCTTCCCTTTCCCTGCCTGATTGGGCGCTATTGCTATCGCTATCCCTTCTCCTTTCTGACCTGCTTGTACCGAAGGTTGGGGATAGGC
>JAYSUZ010000396.1:0-5462 GCA_043718845.1 Cytophagales bacterium | reverse complement strand
GTTCACGATGGTATCAATACTTTAAGTTTATTAAATAGAATTCAGATTAAACCGTTAGAGTTGGTTAAGTTTGGAGCGGTTGTCGTAACTGATTTTCAAAACTATTTTATATCTGCAGGGCTAGGAGAGGTTAAAATAGAAGATAAAAATTTCGTTACGGTTTCTACGCTAACGCCTTTATATCAAATTCTTTCAGATAAAAAGAAAGGCGATTTGTTTATGTTCTTAGATCGTAAATACAGAATATTGGATGTTTTTTAATCACTATTCCTATTTGTTTAGTTATTCAAAAAGCCATTGTATTTAAATACAATGGCTTTTTTAGTTGAGATGCCTTCAATAATGATAAGTTCGGGTTTAGCTTGTTTATTGATAAATTCTATTTAACATAATATAAATTATATAACACAATAGAACTAAAATTAAGCCCTATTAAGGGCATCCACTCTTTTTTTAACCGTTAAATCGATATTCAATATTTAGCATGCTTTTTAGTTAAGTAGTATTTTTTTTAAGGAAGAATAACCCCCCAATCGGAAAAGTTACGCTTATATTAAAACCATAAGTACCGCTTAAATTTGACAAAAACAAGAATCGCAATATTTATATTTTTTGTACTGACAAACTGACACGTAATGAATTATATATGTAATATTGTCATAGACATAATGGCATTAAATTAAGGAGATGTTGACATTGTGGCAGTTTTTTTGCTGTTTTGAATCCTCATTTAAAAACAAAAATAAAGAACGCATGAAATTATTGACACACACAGGTACAACCTCATTTGCCGAACTACAGGTACAAAAACCTTTAAAGGCGATCATTATTAGTTCAGACAAAGCATTGACAGGTAATGAAAAAATTACTATTTCAAAGGTAAGTTCTGACAACTCAGCTAATGAAGACAGTATGATGAAAATACCTTTAAAGGCAGTTGTTCAACTTAGTACGGCGATAGCTGGATTCTACAGAAATAAAACAGCCGGTTACAGATGTACAATTCCTATTGGAACGATGGGAGCGCCAAAATTGGGAAATGATGGTTACTACGCAATTTCTATTGAAGGAATGGACGAAACAGCCGTAACCGTAATTAGAGGCTTGGAGTATCCAACGCTTACCGATGAAATGGTAAAATGGGATAGAAAAAATGTCAACGCAAGTTCTGAAGGACTAGCGAGCATAAAACTAGCTGTAGCGGAATACGATGTACTAGTATTACCAAAAACAAATCTTGACATCATAAAATTGTCGTATAAAAATGGTGCGACCGTTGAGTATGACAAGGAGGTTTTAGAGGCAATAGCCGACCAAACAAATGATATTGTAGAAATAGCAGAAACGGAAATATCATACGGTTCAAAAGACTATTTTATTTTACAAATAGCCGACGTTACACAGGTAGAAGTGGTAACCGATGGTACGCAATACAGTTTCTACGCTGTAAAATTGTAATTTTTTTTTTCTCAACAAGATCAGGGGGGGCGAACGCCTCCCCTATCAATAAATAATAATAAAAATGGGCTTAGGATTAAAAAAAGTATTTAAGAAGGTTGGAAATTTTGCAAAAGATACGGTAAAGCTAGGAGTGCAAGGCATTCTAATGCCAGTGACCGCACTAAATGGGGGTAAATCAGTACTTGGACCAAAAATGCAACCAACGACCAAATTAGGAAAATTGCTAGACAAAGCAATTGACAAAGTGGATGCACTTGGGCATAAAGTTGGACAAATCTATGTAAAGGGTATTACTGGCGGTATCGTAGACCTTTCAAAAGGCGGAATTTTACAAAAAGGTGGGATAGCAAAAACTATTGACTTTAAGAAGTTAGCGAATAGGGCTTCAAAAGAAGTTGGGGTAAACCTAGGAGAAAGCCAAGGACAGAGCCAAAGCGCAGAAAGTCAAATTTACGAAAAAGAAGAAAGCCCGATTTTCAACCAAGAAGAAATAAGAGGAATAGAGGACGTGAAAATGGAATACGACAAAGTACAAAATTTTGGAGTTCTTGGGAAATTAGGCGACCAATTGAAAGACTGGAATATCGATGACATTTTGAAAAAAGTGATTGTAAATGCAACTGGGGGAACGAAAAGCCCAGTACAGACACAAACAACGGAAATTCCTCCAGTACAAACACAAATTCCTCCAATCTATCAAAGAGCGGAAACAGTCGAAGAAATGACAAAGAGGATGCAACGAAAAGTGGACGAAGAGGCGGGAAAACAAAGTAGGGAATCAAACAAAAGTAGTATGTTCAAAGATATGTACAATAGAATCGTGAAATGGAAACAGGAAAACCCAGTCACATTTTGGATAGTAACGGGAATAGTAGTAGGCGCTCCGATATTGATTTGGGTACTTGTAAAATATGTGTTCAAGAAAAAAGGTGGAAAAAGTAAAAAAGTATTTTAGTCATGGAAAAGTATAAAAATAAGGCAAGTAATCAAGGTTACGCTAAGAAAAGCTACCAAGAAGAACAAAAAAAACACTCGGGATGTAAACAAGTAATTATATCCAAAGGACAGTACGAAGGTAGTACAGCGTTCAGCGGATGGAACTACTCCAAAGCCAGAGGTTTATTGTCTTTTTTCGCAGCTCCATATAACGGCACGCACGAAACAAAAGGAAAGGTAAACGGAAATTTACACCTAAACTATATTCTAAAGATTACGAACAAAAGGACGATGCAAATACACATAATGCCTTGTTTGTACAATAAGTCTACGGGTAAAGTTACGTGTATGAAGTTAAACCTTGTCATGAATCCAAAAGCCCCTAATGGTGGCTATTGCGGAAAAGTACTATAATGAAAATAATAGGAAAAGTAATAGCAGTATGGGAGAAAGTCTCTTTAATACTATCCGTTGTACAAGCAATAAGTAAAGGAGTAATGGTAACAATCGAAGAATTAAAAAAGTTAAACAATTCAAACAAAAAAGAAGATGAAAATATTTAATAAAAAATTTACAATGATGGAAATCTTCCTTTACATATTCATTCCATTTGGGATGATTATAGGAGGCTTAATTTGGGCGCACAAAAAAGGGTATTTAGTCACCTTTTGCAATTGGGTAAAAAGTCTATTTACCAAAAAAACAGGCAAAGCGTGGGACGTCCCGACCGATGAAGTTAAAAGTAACTTGCCCCGAGGTATTCGAAATAAAAACCCTTTGAATATCCAATATAATGAAGCCAATAAATGGAAAGGACAAACGGGAAGCGATGGGCTATTGTCTAAGTTTGATACCATGCAGAACGGCTGTAGAGCAGGAGTAAAACTATTACAAAATTACATCAAGAAAGGTTTAGATACCGTTGATAAGATAGTCAATATGTGGGAACACGGCACAGGTGAAAAAACGGTAGCGAGTGAAAACTACGTGAGCTTTGTAGCCAATGATTCCCACATATTACGAGATAAAGTACTCAACGAATCCGACAAAGATAGTATTGTGGCAATTGCATACGCTATGCATAAATTCGAGAACGGCGGTACATTCGTTAGTGAGGAAGAATTTAGTACGGCATTCAATGCTATTTAAGTATAGACAATTTAAAAAGGTAAGACCACCACTATGATATCAAAAATATATTCAGTACTACAGATATTTATCATTATACTACTTTTCATAAGTGGTGTAATGATAATCATATGGCTGTATCAAAAGTTCTTTAAAAATGAAAATAAAGGAACAAGCGAAAAACAAAACAATGAAGATGCCAAAAAAATGGACATACCCTTTGAAGATATGGCAGAATTAGAAAAATCAGCCTATAAAATAGCGGTGGCGTTTAATACTCTAGAAGGTACTCCATGGTTTAAACGATATACAGAAGACGAAGAGGGCGCAATGGTAGAGTTTAGAAAAAGAAGCGGAACACATTATTTAATTATTCTAGGAAATTTCTACAGCCAAGTAACAGGAAACAGGGACATAAGACAAGATATTATGCAATACCTTGATGATGCAGACAAAAAAGAAGTAATAAGACTATACAACATTTAAGAAGAAATAAAGAATAGAGGCTACAATCATTAAAATGATTAAAACCGTACCAAGTTCATAAATATCAAATCTTTTCATACACAAAATTAAAAAAAAATGTTTAATAACCAAACGATAGCAGAAATTGGCGCAAGTGGCACTATAGGTGCAACGATGAATGGAATAGATGGCGCAACTACCAATATAATCATTACGATAGTCCTAAGGGCTTTATTTTCGATTTTTGAATTAATCCGAAAACGTAAGGAGGACAAAAAAAATGGGTAAAATCACTTTAAAAACGGCAACCGTAGAAGGAAAGTATAGAGACATTGGAGATGGGCTAATGACATTAACGTTTATAGTCCCGTTCGAAAGGTGGATTATGATAGCAATTGGAACAAGTTCTAATCCTATTCGAGGTACGGATATTCGGAATGAATACAATGGATATGACTACATTAGAGTAAAATCATGTATGATTGTAGCAGAAAATAATAATTTATACATTGGTTTACAAAATACTAGAGAAAAATTAAGAAGTTTGTTTAGGAAACATGAAATATTCGGGCAAATATCAAATACAATGCTACAAAGTGTACTTGAAGTTAGTGATTATTTAATAAGTGAAGACAAAACAATAACATTAGTTTACGATAGAGGAGTATATTCATTTAACTATTACCACCCAGTAGACAATCCAATAGGACAAATAGAAAGGGTAATACTGACATTTATGGAAGTTAGATAAGGCTTTTTAAAGGTTTCCTAGCAGGTGGTAGTTAAAAAATAAAAAATAGTCCTAGTTATAGGACTATTTTTTATTATAGCTAAAATAAATTTAATTGGACATATTTCCAACTAATTAACCTATCCTTGTTTATTGTTTTTTCAAAATTATTTTCTTTGTAAATAAATAAATCGCCAATTTCTCCTATTACTATGATTTCTTTTTTTTCAACTTCCCACCCAACACCAGTTATGTATTTATTATATTTCGATGGAAAATTAAATAAGCCTTTTTTTTCTATCCAGTAAAGTGGAAAACATTTAGATAGTTTCATAGTTATAGGACTATTTTTTTTATAAAAGAGCCTCGATTTTTTCCAAGTGGAGAAGCCAACAGCCAGCCGTAAACATTAATACAGACGTCCCCCTCCAAAAGGATTCGTTTTAGAGAAGTAGGCGAAAAACTATTATGATTAAGTTTTCTATACCGCCTAAAATTGCCATTTTTGCCAACAATTATGATATTTACGTATTTTGGTAGTCCTGTAGTATCAATCATAATTTTTAACGTAAATCAATAGTTTTTATAAATTCTCCAATATTGTCTTTTCCACTTCCAGAATCTTTATTATTCCAGCCGAAAATGTTAATTATTAAAGAAAACTCATCAATATGTCTTTCACAAAGAATATAGTAATCGGAATGGCTAACGTGTTGAAAAGAACTTGTTACAATTGTTGAAT
>JAYSUZ010000395.1:0-5466 GCA_043718845.1 Cytophagales bacterium | reverse complement strand
AGTCGGTAAGAAAAGATTGTAGAACGTCGTGCACAAGTATTGAAAACGTTGAGCTGTTGAAAGGTCAAACAATACTTGTGACGGGAGGTACAGGATTTGTGGGCAAATGGATTGCGGAAACAATCGCTTACCTTAACGAAGAACACCAATTTAAGTGTACGTTGTATTTATTGGCACGTGATGGAGATCGTTTTAAGGCGGAAGTTTCCCACTTAGCCAAGTTGCCTTTTATTCATATTATAGAGCAAGATATACGAAATGTAAGTGATCTTCCTCAAGATATAAGTTTCGTTATCCATGCTGCCGCCTCTCCAGACAATAGAGACCATGCTTCTCAGCCTATAAAAACAATTGAAACAATAGTAAGAGGGACACAAGCATTATTGGATGCTTTATTAAGACTGCCGAATCTTACTAAAGTAATTCATCTAAGTTCAAATAACGTATACGGAAGTGTAGAAGGTAAATCTACAACGATTTCCGAAACGGACATGGGCATATCGAATTGTAATTCTGTAAATGCTGCATACAGCGAAGCAAAAAGACTTGCAGAAACGCTATGTGCCGTATATAGAAATCAGCAGCGACTTCCTATTGTCACTATTCGTCCATTTGCATTCATTGGTCCGTATCAGAGACTGGATAAGCCTTGGGCGGTTAATAATTTTATTAGAGACAGTATCTTGGGCGGCCCTATTCGAATTTTGGGCAATGAAAAGACTGTTCGCAGCTATTTATACGGTAGCGACATGGCGTTTTGGTTATTAGCTGCTTTAGCAAAAGGAAAAGAAGGAGCAATCTACAATATAGGAAGCAACGATGCGATATCTTTATTTGATTTAGCCCAGAAAATAATTTCTAATTTTCCTCATAAATTAGAAATAGTAAACAAGTCTTCAAAAGAGTATTCCGAAGCTCCTTCCGTATCGGTTCCAAATATATCAAGTATTCAATCCGACTTGAAAGTAAAACAAACGATAGATTTAACTGTCGCACTCAAGCAAACGATAGATTGGTATCAAAAAGCAAAGTAGACCTATCGTTAGGGTTCTTCTTTTATATTCATTAACGCTATAAATAAAAGTCAATTTAATATTCTTAACTAATTATGTTAAAAAACATCACAACCCCCGACTTAGAAGGAAAACTAAGGGAAATTGCAAAAATAAAAACTACCCAAATTATCAAGCCAGGAGAGAATTATATTCCTGTGACAGGGAAAGTGCTAGACGAAGACGATATTCTTTTTGGTGTAGACGCCGCCTTGGACGGTTGGCTTACAACAGGAAGATTCTCTAATGAATTTGAAAAACAATTTGCCGCGTATTTTAACGTTCCTAAAGCCCTTTTGGTAAATTCAGGATCTTCTGCAAACCTAGTTGCCTTCTATGCGCTTACGTCTCCGAAACTTGGCGACAGAGCTATAAAGCCTGGTGATGAAGTAATCACAGTGGCAGCAGGTTTTCCTACTACCGTAAACCCAATGATTCAATTTGGAGCTATTCCAGTATTTGTAGATATTGACATTGCTACACACAACGTGGATGCAAGTTTGATAGAAGCAGCAGTGTCGCCCAAAACTAAAGCCATTATGATTGCGCATTCTCTTGGCAATCCGTTTGATTTGGATGAGGTAATGAGGGTCGCTAAGAAATATAATTTATGGGTGGTAGAAGACGATTGCGATTCTCTAGGCGCAACGTATAGAGACAAGAAAACAGGAACGTTTGGCGATATTTCTACTTTCTCCTTTTACCCTGCGCACCATATTACGATGGGAGAAGGCGGTGCTGTTGTTATTAATAATCCTGAACTGGCAAAAATAGCGGAAAGCTTCCGCGACTGGGGACGGGACTGCTATTGTGAACCAGGAAAAGACAATACTTGCGGATGTCGATTTGGACAGCAACTAGGTACATTACCTTATGGTTATGATCACAAGTATACCTATTCTCATATCGGCTTCAATCTTAAAGTAACCGATATGCAAGCTGCATTTGGAGTGTCTCAGTTAAAGAAATTAGATCATTTCGTTCAGCGTAGACGTGAAAATTTTAATGCGTTGCACGAACGTATGAAACAGTTCGAAGATATTTTCATACTTCCCGAAGCTACGGCCAACAGTAATCCTTCTTGGTTTGGATTCCTATTAACGTTGAGAGAAGGAGAAGCGGAAGATCGACACATGCTCGTGAAGCACCTTGAAGAAAAAAAGATAGGGACGAGACTGTTGTTCGGTGGAAATTTATTAAGACAGCCTGCTTATGCAAACATTCAACACAGAGTTTCTGGCGATCTTAAAAATACAGATATTATCATGAATAGGTCTTTCTGGCTAGGCGTTTGGCCAGGCTTGAATGAAGTGCACTACGATTATATGGTAGATGTAATTAAGGGCTATTTAAAATAAGCTAAGAGTAAAAATATAACCGTTTAGATTTTTAATTGGTATGAAATTAATAAGTATAGTTACTCCTTGTTATAACGAGGAAGAAAATGTAGAAGTTCTTTATCAACAAGTGAAGGAGGTGATGAGCAAACTGCCCGACTATGCTTACGAACATTTGTTTATTGACAACGCCTCTCCTGATAGAACAGTAGAGATTTTGAAGAGACTTGCAGAGAAGGATACGAATGTTAAGATAATAGTGAATGCCTTGAATTTTGGGCACATACGTTCGCCTTATTATGGACTGCTGCAAACCTCTGGAGATGCGGTTATTCTTATTGTTTCCGATTTGCAAGATCCTCCTTCGCTGATTATGGATTTTATAAAAAAATGGGAGGAAGGATTCAAAATCGTCATAGGGGTCAAAACAAAAAGCAAGGAAAATAAAGCCATGTTTTTTATTAGAAAAATGTTTTACAACATGATTTCTAAAATATCGGAAACAGAACAGATAAAGAATTTTACAGGATTCGGGCTTTACGATAAAAAATTCATCGACGTACTTCGTATACTTGACGAGCCTTACCCTTATTTCCGAGGGCTTATTTCCGAGTTAGGATTTAAACGGGCAGAGGTTATCTATACACAACCCAAACGAGAGAAAGGCGTTACAAAAAATAATTTCTATACGCTCTACGACATTGCCATGCTTGGTTTTGTAAACCATTCAAAAATTCCGTTGCGCCTTTCGAGTTTTATAGGTTTTGCTATATCATTGGTTAGTATATTTATTGCTTTTGGATATCTTATATACAAGTTAATTTTTTGGTCAAACTTTCAATTAGGAATTGCGCCGTTGGTTATTGGGATTTTCTTTTTAGGAGGGGTACAGCTGTTCTTCTTAGGTATAATTGGAGAATACATTGGAGCTATTCTTACCCAAGTAAAGAAAAGACCTTTAGTTATAGAGAAGGAAAGAGTAAATTTCGAGAAATAGAAGAATTTGTAGTTGGCGAGTTGATTATTTGAATTTATAAATAATCAACTCGCCATTTTTGGAAACTAGGTCGGGCGAGCCTAATGCTTTTTCTAGACTAGGAATAAGGGTGGAGTCTTCCACGCCTATCTTATCTACATAGATACCGTCAAATTTAGCCTGTTTTAGGGTGGCAATCATTTTTGGGACTTCCATTCCTGCCGTATTTTTTTGCCAAAGATCAGCCGGACGCCCTTTTATGGTGCCATAGCTCCATTTTATAGTTTTAGTATGAAGATAGGCCTTAAAATGAGAATAATCTGTCCAGCCAAGCTTTACAGGAGATTCGGGGAAAGCCAAATAGGGTAATTGGAAAAACATTCCCTCTTTATATTTATTTTCAACTTCGCTAAAGAAGGCTTCTTCTTCTTTGTATTTTTGCGAAAAAGACTGCATTCCAGATAAATTAACTGGAGTTTGATCGGTAATGCCCAGTGATAGAATTGCAAGTAATACGACGAAAGACAGTATTTTATTTTTTGATTTTAGATAGGCATCTAAAATCAACGCAACTGCAAAAAGAGCGAAAAACGAAATGATAATACTCATTCGGTTTGCAGCTCTTATATTCGTAAAGCCACATACTGCCACTATCATCGATATTCCTCCTACAGTGCTGTACAGGATAGCAAAAATACTTAATTTACTCAGTTGGGAGAGCCTATCTTTTAATTGAGAGAGCGTTTTATTGGTCTTGTAGATGTCAGGGAATAACAATAAGCAGAGTAATAGTATTAATCCACAACTTCCAAAAAATCCAATTGAACTCATTGCATTTTCATTTACTAAGGGTGCTTCTGTATTGTATCGGAGTGTTTTTGTAGCAAAAGCACTCCACTGATGACCTTGAATAGGCAATAGTAATTGTATAGGCTTTAGCGCATACAATTCCGACTCTACCATGTAACGCTGCGCAACCTGAGGGTTTGCACCATTCACAACTTTATAATATAACGTAGGAGCTACTTGAATTAACAATCCTAAAAATACAACCGAAATCATACTCAAGGATATAAGTATAGAATTCCATTTTCGATCTTTTATTGCTTTTGCGATACCTGCAACTGCAATAAAGAGGCAGCTAAAGAAAGAATAGTAAATGCCCGTAAGAGAAAGTAAGCATAAAATCAAAATAGCAAAATAGAGATAGTTATTTTGGGGGGCAGTTTTCTTAAATAAAATCTTTCCATCGTAAATCCATAAGATGACCATGATGGCAAGTGGCAACATGAAATATCCAGATAGAAAAAGATGTCCTATTCCTCTTAAATGATGGTAGGACTGGAAGGCGTAGAGCAAACTAAATACAAATGAAACGCTCGACGAAATTTTAAAATGTTTAAGGACGATACTAGCGGAAATTGCCGTTAATATAAACGTCAGAAAGTAGTATAGGTTGATTGTTAAAATTGGGCTTATTAAAATATAACCCATTATTTTTATTATAAAAAATTGCAAGTTATCAAATAGTGGAAAATCGTGTACTTGCATTCCATCTGGGGCACCCAACATTGGGTTGGATAAATACCAGCCGTTTTCAATTATTCCTTTTGCGAAAGTATAAGAAGTAAATGAATCTGCAGAATCATTTAAAGGGCCGAATAAATCTATGTTTCTAATTCCATATATAAGACATAGAATCAGTGATGCAACGGTGATTAGACAAATGTAGTAGGCTGAAGAACGGGTATTGAATTTCATAGTAGTAGCAGAAGGGTGATTTCTAAGGTCAAATATAATTAGTAGTTCTCTATAAACCCGCTTTATTAAGTTTAATTATTTAAATCTATAAATAATCAACGCGCTATTTTTAGAAATCAGGTCGGGCGAGCCTAATGCTTTTTCTAGACTAGGAATAAGGGTGGAGTCTTCCACGCCCGCTTTATCCAAATATATCCCATCAAAGTTTGCCTTTTTTAGCAAAGGAACCATTTCGGAAATTTTCAGTTGTGCTGTATTTTTTTGCCAAAGATCTGCTGGGCGCCCCCTCATAGTGCCATAACTCCATTTTACGGTGTTAGTATGAAGGTAAGCCTTGAAA
>JAYSUZ010000394.1:0-5478 GCA_043718845.1 Cytophagales bacterium | reverse complement strand
AAAAAGTCCCTTTGTAGGGGACTTATTGATAAAACTATCTCAATATCGTAACCCTCTAAGCCGAAAGGCTAAAGAAAAAGCTAAAACAATAGTGAAGTGGTTTTATCATCACGACAAATATATAGTAAAGATTAGTAAAAAGAAATAGTAAGCTTTTTATTCTTTAATCTTCGAGTTTATTAAAAAACTTACCTACCATAAAGTCCATTAAGGCTACCGTTCCAAATACAACTATGATAAAGGCGAGGAGAAAGATAATATAGGTGAAATAAGAACTTTCCCCTGAGTTGTTTAATATATCTCTAATTAGTTCCATATTCTTTAAGGTTAAGTTTTTCGTCTAATAGTACTATTTTATAGTATGACTATATATACAATTTGGACGATAAAAAGTAACCTATAAAATTAAAATACTTGTTGAATTTCTTTTTTTATGAATATAAGAGCCTTTGAAGTAGGGTCTTCGTTGTGTCTTACCAAATTTTCAAAAACCATTTTAGCCAATTCAATCCCTCGGGCTTCTGGAGCTAGAGTGTTAGAAGAGTTGTTGATTACGGACACAATTTCGTCCATAGCTGTTTTTATGATAGACCAAGCCTGGTCGCTCATGTATACTTGTTGGGAAAGGTTGTGATTGTATTCTTCTCTGATTTCCATCAACATACGTTGATGAAGCTGTGCTACATTATAGCCAGAGTCGTTTACACGTATAATAAGGTTGTGAGGCGCTATGCGCTCAAGGAATAATGCCATACGCTCATAGGCTTGTAGTCGAATAGGCAGTACAATTTCATTGTTTTTGATTTTTATTTCTATCAACTTTTTTTCAAAATCCTTATTAAGAAAGGACCTTACCGTTAGGAACATAGCATACATTACGGCTCCTGCGGGCAAGCATATTTTGATTAAGTCTCCAATTATTTCTTCCATAAATACATTTCTTAAATTCT
This sequence comes from Cytophagales bacterium, assembly GCA_043718845.1. GTDB lineage: Bacteria > Bacteroidota > Bacteroidia > Cytophagales > Cytophagaceae > JANYCO01. Next base: position 4,528 of record JAYSUZ010000394.1, on the reverse strand, counting down.
GTTCAATATTAATACAAAGGGATGAAGGCTCAAAGGATTTGGCTAATAATTCACTTCACCGATAAATTTACCCTTTTTGTATACTTTCCAACTGCCTTTCTGTTCGTTGTTTATGAAATTTCCCTCTTGCCATTTTTGTCCTCTGGTGTCGTACATAATGGCTTTGCCGTTTTTTTTACCATTTTCATACCACGCTTCCATTTCCAGTACATTTTTGGAAGAATAAAAATACCAATTCCCAATAGGCTCGCCCAAGAGGTAGCTGCCTTTATTTTTCAGTTTTCCATTTTCGAAATAGGTAGCCCAAACACCATCATACAGCCCAAAACGGAATACGCCACAGCGCTTTATTCTACCATTAGAAAAATAAGAAAATGAGGAATCTTCTTCTGCTCCATTTGACCAGTTTTCTTTGGAGGAAATTTTTCCTTTGCTATCAAAATTCTTGGCAATACCATGTAACAGTCCGTCTTTGAAATTTTCTTCCGCCATCAGAATCCCTGATGGGTAGTAGTATTTCCAGATTCCTATTTTTTTATTTCCTCTAAATTCGCCTTCGGATTTTATTTTTTTGTCGGCATAAAATTCTTTTTTTACTTGACCAAAAAGTGTGGATGTAGAAACGAATCCTATGAATAAGAGGAGTAGAAGATTGTTTTTTAAGTGGGAAGAAATTTTCCAGTGCATAGTAGTTAAGTTTGTGTAAAGAGGAGTATGTTAGGTTAAATTATTCTGTTTCGTCAAAATTTTCTATTCTTACGAGTTGCCCCTGTTCGTAAAATTTCCAAACGCCAGCTATTTCATCGTCTTTATAATTCCCTTCTGCTTCCAACTTTCCTGTGTCAAAGTAAAATTTCCATATCCCTTGACGTAATCCTTCTTTCATTTCGCCACTTCCAGACACGGCTCCTGTAAAATGGTAGTATTTCCAAAGACCTTCAGGGTAGCCATTTTTCAGAGGCCCTTCAGAGGCTAGTTTTCCTGTTTCATAAAAACTCTTTACAAGTCCATTTTTGTCTTTAACGCCTGATTTAGAAATTACTTTTCCTACTTTGTTATAAAAATCAGAAACGGAAACGAGTTTCCCCTTTTCAAAAATTTCTTCTTGCATAGGAGCGCCATTGTTCCAATAGTTTTTCCAAATGCCGTCTTCATTTCCCATTATGTAAGTACCTTCAGCCGCCAATTGCCCATTAGGATGATACTCTTTCCATAGTCCATTTTCTTTTCCATATACATAATTCCCTTCCATTTGAAGTTTGCCACTATCGTGGTAAATTTTCCAATACTTATCTTCTAGACCATTTACAAATGCTCCTTCCATCGAAAGTTTTCCATTCTCAAAATACGATTTCCAATCTCCTTCTTTTAATCCTTTTACATAAGCGCCCTCTGTGGAAAGATTGCCATTGTCGTAGTATTCTATCCAATTTCCTTGTTGTTTATCGTCTTCATAAAAACCGCTACCAGCAAGGGAATCGTCGTCGTAAAATTCATTCCATAAACCTTCTTTTAATCCGTTTACATAATAGCCTTCGCTAAGCACATTTTCATTGGGGTGAAATTCCATCCATATACTATCTTGTTTGCCTTCTTTATAATACCCCAACAATGAAAGCGTACCCGTCTCTTCAAAATATTCGGCGTATTGACCTTCTTCTTTTCCTTCTACATAGTAGGTGGTAGCAGCAATACCGCCTGTATTATGATATTCTTTTACCAAGCCATCTTGCAAGCCATTCTTAAATGTCATTTCTGATTTAAGAATATTGTCGATATTATAATACGCCTTTGCAATTCCATTTTGTACACTATCGTTATAATTTACGGATGCCAATAGTTTTCCATCTGGATAATAAAAATAACGGACTCCATTTCCCCCAGATAAAGTACCTTGGTCTAAGACTGTCCCTTTCTGATCGTTGTAGCAAGGAGCTGCAATAATCTTATTATTGACCCATATTTCTACACTTTTTAGTTGCGTATTCGGATAGTAATAGCGCGTTTCGCCATTTAATTTACCTTCTTTATAAGTGCTTGTAGAAAGTAGTTTTCCTGCTTCATAAAAATTTTCCCATATACCAATTTCATTTCCTGCTTTGAATTGTTTTTTTTCAGAAATAGTACCGTCCTCAAAATAATCTATCCATTCTCCCTCTTGTTTACCTAAAACAAAATTGCCGATAGTATTAATTTTTCCATTGACATACCATTTTTTGACGGTTCCTTCTTCTAATCCATTTTTATACGTGGCATCGTAAAACAGCTGTCCTGTTTCAAAATATTCCTTCCAAAGACCTTCTCTCTTACCTTCCAAAAATAACCCATCAATTTTCAGTTGAGCTGTTGGATAATATTCTTTCCAACTATTTATTTTTACATCCTCTTTGTAATAACCGTCAATAGAGAGCTGTCCGTTGTTGTAATATTCTTTCCAAGAACCGTTCGCTTTTCCATTTTGATAAACAGCGACTACTTTTTTGTTTCCATTAGAATAAAATTCCAACCAATCGCCTTCTTCGTTCCCGTTTTTATAATTCGTTTGGAGTGCGGTTTTACCATTAGGGTATATAAATTTAAAACTACCATCTTCTTTCCCATTTTTAAAATTGGCTTCGGCTTCTACTATACCACTTGGGTCATAATATTTCCATAAGCCTTCTTTCTTGCCTTCTACAAGCTTCCCTTCAGCTTTTACGCGAGTACTATCGTAAAATTCTTTGCTCAGTTGACCATAACTTAAGGAAGAAAATAAAAGCATTGTCACTATAAGAATTTTTTTCATCTCTGTCATAAAGAATTGTTAATAAAACTCTAAGATACTAAACCTTTTAGAGCACTCAAACGATATAAAATAAGATTTAGTGATTTTTTTCTTTGAAATTATACACCAATAGAATATAATACGTTGATTTGTATTTTTTTAAATAACTATATAAGAGTGTTTAAAGTATATAAAAGAGTCTTTTTTTAAAGTTATTAACACCTTATTTTTCACCAACTTTATTTTAACTAATTTTGTTTTACTGCTGTTAAGTAAATTTAAAAACATGATAAATCTGAATTCTAGAGAGAAATTTGAGCAAAGACATCTTGGTAAGTCTGTCGATGAAATAACTAAGATGTTGACTATTATAGGTGTAGAATCTCTTGAAGAACTTATAGAACAAACCGTTCCAAATGCAATAAGGTTAAAAAAAACGTTGAATCTTCCTGAAGCGAAATCAGAATTCATCTTTTTGAAGGACTTCAAACAATTGATGTCTAAGAATAAAGTATTCCGTTCTTATATTGGGTTGGGTTATTATAATACGATAACACCTCCAGTTATTCTTAGAAATATTTTAGAAAATCCAGGCTGGTATACCGCTTACACGCCTTACCAAGCCGAAATAGCACAAGGCCGCTTAGAAATGCTAATCAATTACCAGACGATGGTAACTGAGCTTACTGGAATGGAAATCGCAAATGCCTCTCTTTTGGATGAAGCAACAGCAGCCGCAGAAGCAATGACGATGCTATACAGTGCTCGTAAACCCTCCAAGAAAAACGCAACAGTCTATTTAGTTTCGGAGTCTTGTTTTCCTCAAACTATTGATGTTTTGAAAACACGCGCTACTCCATTAGGGATAGAATTGAAAATTAAAAAAATAGAAGCTTCCGATAGCTCAGACGCAACCGTTTTTGGCGTATTGCTTCAAACACCCAGCAAAGACGGCGAACTAGAAGATCTTAGTTTGTTTATTAGTGCGGCACACGCTAGAGAAATTACCGTTTGTGTAGCTACTGATTTACTAAGCCTTACGCTTGTAACGCCTCCAGGAGAAATGGGTGCAGATGTGGTGGTTGGATCATCCCAACGGTTTGGCGTGCCAATGGGTTTTGGAGGCCCTCATGCAGGGTTCTTTGCAACGAAAGACGAATATAAAAGATTATTGCCTGGTCGTGTAATAGGAGTATCCATTGATGCGCAGGGGAATCCTGCCTACCGCATGGCTTTGCAAACACGTGAGCAACATATACGCCGTGAAAAAGCAACGTCAAATATTTGTACCGCTCAAGTATTGTTGTCCGTTATCGCAGCGGCTTATGGTGTTTACCATGGCCCCAAAGGACTAAAATCAATCGCAGAAAAAATTCATGGATTGTCCGTAACGCTGGAAGCGGCGTTGAAAGAAGTGGGCTATACCCAATTAAATACGCTGTATTTCGATACACTTGTAGTAGAGGTGGGCGATAAAAAACAATTGATAAGAGAGTTGGCAGAACAGCTCTCTATTAATTTTCGTTATGAAGGAACTAAGGTTATGATTTCGCTCGACGAAACTTCTGACATTCGTGATGTGCGGGATATTGTAACTATTTTTGCGAAAGCGCATGGACTAGGGGTTGCCGCTGTAGCGGAAGAAGTAACTCCTAAACTAAACTCATTAGTAAGAAAATCTTCTTACCTAACGCATCCCGTATTTAACTCCTATCATACGGAACATCAGATGTTGCGTTACTTAAAACAACTCGAAAATAAAGA
>JAYSUZ010000393.1:0-5482 GCA_043718845.1 Cytophagales bacterium | reverse complement strand
AACAGAAAACCACTATTAGAAAGCAATTCAAAACAGCTTGATAAATTCAAAACGGACTTACAAGTAAAGTATTCCACGCTTGATTCTTTGTCCAAAATTGCTACTGGCAGTCAAAAAAAGCTGACGGATAGTGAAAAAGATATGCTGTCAATAGAGATGATACGCACCTACTCCGATATGAAAGAGGCTGAAACTCGGTTGTCTATATTAGAACAGGATTTCAAAACACTTTATATCATTGAGAAAGCGGCACCTGTCATCAAAAAGGCAAAACCTATCCGATGGCTCGTGGCTTTGTTCACCCTATTTGGATCATTGTTTATCTACCTTATAAGTCTCGTACTGATAGACCAGTATAAAAAAAATAGTGTTATTTAAAATCATCCAATCTTACAAGACCAGTAGGTAATATCGTCGGGGAAACTTGCTTTTACTTTGAAACGTTTTAGTTCTTCGTATAGATTTGAATGGAGCGCTTCGGTTTCTTTTATATTTTGTTTCAGAAGAAATTCATGAAGTCTTTCTGGTCCATACTCCTCACCTTCTTCGGTAGAAGTCTCTGTAAGCCCATCGGTATAAGCAAAAAGCATAGCATTAGAAGGCAGCTCTATTTCCTGCTCTTTCACAAATGGGAGTTTGTCAAATACGCCTAATATTGTAGTACCTTTATCCAACAACACTGCTTCATTATTGGCAATGAGTAATGGAGGATTGTGCCCTGCATTAATATATTTTATTGTATTTTTTTCTAGATTAATTACGGCAATAAAAAAAGTAATAAAACGCTCGCCTTTTGCATTGTCAAGTATATTATAATTTAGCTCTTTTATTATTTGTTTCAGATCTGAAGTTTGTCTTACGAGTGTACGAAGCGAGGCCTGGAAATTAGACATCAACAATGCCGCAGAGATTCCCTTTCCAGAAACATCGGCGATGCATATCAGAAATTCCTTTTCGGAAAGTTGTATATAATCATAATAATCGCCTCCTATACTGTCGTGCGGATGATAGCTTGCTTGTACACATACCCGTTCATTGTTAGGCAGGTTTTTGGGAAATAAAAAAGATTGTACTTCTTTGGCTATCTCCATCTCTTTCCGGAATGCCTGCTGAGTCAATTCTTTTCTTGCCAATTTTTTATTTTCAATCGCAACAATAATAATATTCGTAAAGGTCTGAATAAAGGAAGTATTCACCTCTTCTAATCCTTCGAGATTGTTGGTGGCGTTACTACCTATTAATACATACGCCAGCGTTGTTGTTTTATGTAGAATTGGAATAATTTTATCAAATTCATTAAACAGCGGAAGGTCATTTTTTATCTCTGTAATTTTATTAATAGAAAGTATTTCAGATGTTACAGATTGTTTTTTATAATTTTTTGTAGTACCATAATTCACCTTGCAATTCCAGTCCTCGTCCATCACATACAAGGCCAGTTTAGTTATATGTTGATTTGCGATTAACGTGAAGTGGTATATTTTGTAGAGTGCCTCCTCTGGTATATTAGCATTTATTGCTTGCGTAATTTCAAGCAATGAATTTAACTCCAACTCTTTTAGGTGGAGCAACTTCTCAAATACGCTTGGTTTTTCGTTTACCATTTATTAGAACTTTGAGGATCATAAGCATCTCTTAAACCATTTCCAAAAAGATTGAAAGCGAATACTAAGAGACAAATAAAAACACTAGGCATGAAAACCAAATACCCTCCATCACTTTCCCAATTGGATACATACCCTTCTGCTACCATCTTTCCCCATGAGGGCATCGGAGGCTGCACTCCCAACCCTAGAAAACTTAATCCCGCTTCCACCAATATTGCAGTTGCAAAATTTGCCGTTGCGATTACAATAATAGGCCCCACTACATTTGGCAAAATATGTACGAAAATTATCCGAAGATTTCCTATACCCAATGCTTTTGCAGCTTCCACAAATAATTTCTCTTTAATACTCATGATCTGACCGCGTACAACCCTTGCCGCCTCTACCCACATGGTTAGCCCTACGGCCACAAATGCTACCCATATCCCTTTACTCTGCAACGCAAGACTAATTGCTATAACCAACATGATACTTGGAATAGACCAAACAACTGTCATTAACCACATTATTGAATTGTCGATCCAACCGCCAAAAAAACCTGCCAAAGCACCTAACGTGACGCCTAATATCAGTGAAATGATAACGGAAATAAACCCTATTGAAAGTGATATTTTTGTACCAAAAAGTAGCATACTCATAAAATCTCTACCGTCAATACTTGTGCCTAGCAGATACGTCCTTTTCTCTAAATTATGCTCCTCAAATTCTTTTATAAGTTCGGCCCTAGATAACGTATGAATTTTTTCATCCAAATCAAGGTATTGAATTTGATCTCCTTTAATAGCATAATTATACCCCGTAAGTGAATCTGGTTTTATATTTAACGAAAACCCTGAATACAGTTTTTTTACCGTATTGATTAACGGCTGCGAAAGTATTTCTCTATCATGGCCATAAATGGTATAATTGATTGTGTACTCTTTTATCTCATACCAACCGATTGGTTCAATTTTATAGTCACTTTCCTGTCCAAAAAATATATACTCCAAAAAATTAACTTCCCGCACTTCGCGTTGTTTTAATGTTTTTAAAAGTAATACCTGAAACCCTGGCGACTTTTTCTTTATATGTGGCGAACGATCATCGGCATTTGGAGTGTCGTCGGGCATAATAATATAACCCATAAATGCTATAACATGAGCCAAAACAATAACAATCAACCCAAACATGGCGGGCTTATTGTTCATCAGTCTCTTTCTTATATAATAAGAAGGCGTTTTAATATCTTTTTTATCCAGCTTTGTCATACGAAGCTATCTGCTGTTATGTAGTGTTAGTCCTATTTTACTTGCCAGAAAATTATACGCTTTATAATTTTCTGCCACCAATTCTTTTTCTTCAACCTCTATCTCAGAAATTTTTTCTAAACATTTCACCCATCCCTTTTCAAAAAGGTCAAGTAGTTCTTTTTTTAAAACCACTTCGTCTGCTCCCAAATCACTTCTTAAACGCTCAAACGAAACCGTAAAATACAACGCATCAATTATGTCAAACTCTCTTTCTGTCATTATTATGGTTTACTTATTTCCCTACTTTTCCACTTATATTTACCCGATCGCCCCAGCAACGCAAAAAGAACTACGTAAAAAGGATAACCCATCTCCGTAATCAAGAACGTCACTATATTCAATTTTCTTCCAAAATATACTAAAATAGAACGTAAAAATAAGAATTCTACAAAAAATTTAGAGAATAGTACCCCTAAAAACAAAAAGAGTGGAAAACTCGTCATTGGCGTAAGGAAAAAACTTACCACAAGTGCCAAATTTGAACTGAAAATAACGAATGCCAACAGCTTGACGTGCCCATAACTATACCCTTCCCATTTACTAGCCCAACGAATCCGTTGGTTATAAAACGCACTCCAGGAAGTAGGAGCCATTGTTTCTACCACCGCATCTTTATTTTTCAAAAAAGCTACTTGCCCCTTATAGTATTTGTATATTTTATGCATGAGAAATTCATCGTCTCCTGATGCTAATCTAGCCGTATCTTCGTAACCGCCTACCGCCAAGAATGCCTCCTTTTCATACGCTAAATTAGCCCCATTACACATACTTGGATAGCCCATCTGAAGTGATGCTGCACCAGAGCCTATTAGACTGGCAAACTCTATTGCTAATATTTTCCCCCTCAGTGTATTTTCCTTCAAAAATACCACGCCACCTGTAATCATTTTCACGTTTCGCACCCTGTAAAAATCTTCTATGGAAGACAACCAATGAGGGCCTACCCTGCAATCACCGTCTGTTGTGACGATTAATTGACCTAACGCATTTGCCACACCTTTTGCAATAGCATTTTTTTTCCCTATTACCCCCTCTCCCATTTTTATCAATCGAAGAGCAAGTGTCTTCTTTTCTATATAGTGCTGAACAATCGATATCGTTTCATCTTCTGAATGATCGTCGAGTAAAAGCACTTCGAAATTTGCTTTGGAATAGGATTGCTTCTCCAAGTCTTGTAACAATAATCCTATAGTAGCCGCTTCATTTCTAACGGCTACTAAAACCGTTAAGTACGTTTTCGACGTTACACCTATCGGCGACGTATGAGTAGGGATTTTTTTCCAAAAATAATACAGCACTCCTGTCAGCAGAATATACAGTGCAATAATAATAGGCAAACAAAACAACATTTTTAAAGGTAACGAATCCTTTTCTAATTCTTTCCTCTTACTCGTTTTCTTTATTAAAAAGTCTTATTTTATAAAATAAAAACAACCCAAAAAAAGCCGGTACTACGATATTCAAAAGCCAAAGTGTGAGACTCGATAAAATAATATTTTGATGGTTTGCCGTAAAAACACCAAAGAAAATTACAGCAGCTGTTTCCCGAACGCCCAAATCAAGAAATGTAGGCACTACTGATTTTATAAAAAAAACAAAGGTTACCCCTATCAACATCAGCCATATAGGTACCTGAATATCAAATAGGATAAGAATAAGTACAAATTGAATACTAAATACTAAATACCGCAACAAAGACACTAGCAGTATAAAATTTATTTCTCGAAAGGAATAGGACTTTATAATTTCAACATAGGGAAGTAGCCGTTTAAAAAATTGCTTCGTTTCAAAATAGCAAAGTATCTGCTGATGGTAGATGAAAATAAGGAAGAATAGAATATTATTAAATACCGTAAACGCTATAATTAAATCATAATTCAGCCCCTTTACTTGAAGTACGTTATAGATATAAAACACTATCGATACCGTACCAAAATAGAGTGTAATGTAAAACTGACTTATCCGACTAATGAATACAGCACCAATTCCTTTTGCTCTATCCGGCTTTGTAAGACAAAAAATTCGGGCGGCATAATCTCCAATGCTATGAGGGGTAACAAAGCCCATAGCGACTCCCGCAACAACGCCTTCCAAAGCACGTCTAAAACTTATACGCTCTAATTTACCAATAAGAAACTGCCATTTATAAGCCTCCAACGACCAGTTTAAAGGTACGAGCAGCACTGCTAAAAGAAACAAAAAGAAATGATTTCGCATTCCTTTTTGAATTTCCAACCAATATACCTCGTCCAATTTTTCATTTTCGCTCAGTACATAATAGAGTACAGAAGCGGCTATGAAAAAAATAAGACTCTTTATCCAAAAAGACAATTCTTTTATTTTAAACGATGCAAACAACTTTATTTTTTTTAAATTATTCTTTAAAATAACACTTTACTGGTTATTTTCAAATTAAACAATTTTCATACAACTCCCTCACTAACAGCCTTACTACGCCATATCTGACGTACAGGTCAATGAATAGGTCAACGGCTTTTCGCCATCAACCTCGGCTTCTATAATAGAATCATTGACCGAGGACTTTGCTAAGAGCTTCTCATTAAGAGCCTCAAGATAAGCTATTCG
>JAYSUZ010000392.1:0-13192 GCA_043718845.1 Cytophagales bacterium | reverse complement strand
ACGGTATCGGTTACGCTTACGTATAACAAAGGTTCGTCAGCATCTTCAATAGGGCACTTGGATTATTTAGAACTTAATTTCAAAAAAACACTTTCGTTATTCGGCACACAAACTAGTTTTAGAACGATAGCGAGTAGGAATGCCACTTCTACTTCTTATTCAATAAGTAATGCCTCGGACGCCTCGATTTGGAAAGTCTCCGATATTGCTGTGGTTAAAAAGATGCAGTATTCGGTAAGCGGTAGTGCTGCTGTTTTTTCTGCCAATTCCTTTGCCCTAGAAGAGTATGTGGTTTTTAAAGGCAGCGATTTTCCTTCACCTGAATTTATAGAGGTGGTAAGCAATCAAAATTTGCATGGAACAAATTCGCCTAGCCTTCCTGATCTGGTAATTGTAACGTATCCAGGATTTCTTTCTGCAGCAAACCAACTTGCGGCTTTTCGTAGAACGAATGATTTGCTAGATGTTCTGGTGGTAACGACAGATCAAGTGTACAATGAATTTTCTTCTGGAGGTCAAGATGTAAGTGCTGTTCGGGATTTCATGAAAATGCTTTTCGACAGAAAAACAGGGTCTGACTCTGTACGGTATCTACTGCTTTTTGGAGATTGTTCTTACGATTATAAAAATCGAATAAGTGGCAATACTAATTTTGTCCCTGTATATCAATCCTATGAGTCCTTACTTCCATTGAGTTCGTATTCTTCAGATGATTATTTTGGATTGCTAGACGATGCAGATGGCGATTGGTTGGAATATACTTCCGATGTAGAATACCTTGATCTTGGCGTAGGAAGGGTTACGGTAAAAAGTACTGAAGAGGCGGATGTATTCGTTTCGAAATTAGTTCACTATAGCGGTAGCCAAAGTTGTCTGGGCAAATGGCGAAATGCAATTACATTCATGTCCGACGATGGCGATAATAATTTACATATAGGCGATGCGAATAGTTTAGCAACTCTTATTGACACGACGTATAAAATTTTTAATGTCAATAAGATTTTTTTAGATGCCTTTCATCAAGTAGGTACTGCTGGAGGAGAGAAAGCGCCAGAGGTTAATGAGAAATTAAATCAGACGGTAAACTTAGGGACACTTATTTTGAATTATAGTGGACATGGGGGCGAAACAGGCTTAGCTCAGGAAAATATTTTGGATATTCCTCAAATGGAGGCATGGGACAATTACAATACAATGCCCCTTATGATTACCGCTACGTGTGATTTTGGGCGTTACGACGACCCTGCAAGGCTTTCTGGGGCTGAAGTGGCGCTTGGTAGAGCTGGAGGAGGTGCCATAGGGCTTGTTTCTTCTACAAGGGTAGTGTATCAGTATAGTAATAAAGCGCTTAATACGGCAATTTACAATTACATATTCAAACGATTAGTCGACGGTAAAATGCCTAGAATGGGAGACGTCATTCGGCAATCAAAAAACAAGAGTGTGTCCGGGGTGAACAATAGGAATTATGCCTATCTCGGAGATCCTTCTATGCAGTTGGCTTATCCAGCTCAAAATATAGTTATCACGAAGATTAATATAGATTCGAATCTAATAACGCCAGACACCTTAAAGGCGTTGAGCAAAGCTACAATTCAAGGCGAAGTACGTTCAAGTGCAAATTCGTTGCTGACTACTTTTAATGGAAAACTAACAATTTCGGTGTACGATAAAAAAATATTATTTAGTACGTTCGGAACGGAAGGAAGTCCTGTATTCCCATTTGGAATAAGAAGTAATATACTTTTTGATGGTAATGCTTCTGTAATCAATGGCAAATGGTCGGTAACGTTTGTGGTGCCAAAAGATATTTCGTATCAATATGATTTCGGAAAAATAAGCGTTTATGCTGAAAATACAGGCTCATTAAACGATGCAGGGGGGCATTTTTCAAATTTAATCATTGGGGGTACAGATCCTAATGCTCCTGAGGATAATATACCTCCTGGTATTAAAATGTATATGGACGATGAATCTTTTGTGTTTGGAGGACTTACTGAAACGAATTCGTTATTTATAGCAAAGTTGAGCGATGAGAATGGAATTAATACATCGTCGTCTGGGATTGGTCATGAAATTGCAGCTACGTTGGACGATAGTGAAACGCCCACTATTCTTAGTCAGTTTTATACTGCCAATCTAAACGATTATAAAAATGGCTCTTTGAAATATCCGTATAAGGGTTTGTCCTTTGGTGTTCATAATTTGAAGTTAAAGGTATGGGATACCTATAATAATTCGGCAGAGTCCTACTTAGAATTTGTGGTTGCCGAAAATGAAAAGATGGCACTAAGCCATATTTTAAATTACCCAAATCCTTTCTCCACGCATACGGTATTTCATTTTGATCACAATAAGGCAGGCGAAGACTTAGACGTTATGATACAGGTTTATACTGTTTCGGGTAAGCTTGTAAAGACATTGGATTCTAAAGTTTATTCAAGTACGGCGCATTTTGCAGGGCTGGATTGGGATGGAAGAGATGATTTTGGGGATAAAATTGGAAAAGGAGTCTACGTTTACCGTGTTTGGGTGCGCTCTTCAAGAGACGGTTCATCTATACATAAGTACGAAAAATTAGTTATCTTGAATTGATAATTATATAATACATTGTATTTTAGTTTGTTTGTTATTTCCTAAGGCTCCTAATTTAAAATATGTTTTTTTCGTTGATAAACAATAAAACAGTATATTTGGATGTTATTTTAATAAAAAAGCATGATTAAAAAGTTTTTATTTCTTACGTTATTTCTATCAGTGGTAGTCCTGATTAATGCCAATGCACAAGCTGTGCCTGTAGATAATAATGGTAATCCAGTAGATCTTACAGGGCAAACACCTTCTCAGAATGTAATCACAACGGGCGTGCCTTTTTTGACAATTTCGCCCGATGCTCGTTCTGGAGGAATGGCTGATGTAGGAGTCGCTATTTCGCCTGATGCCAATTCAATGTATTGGAATGCAGCCAAATTAGCCTTTTCTGAAAAAGATATGGGCTTCGCTTTGTCTGTTACTCCTTGGCTTAGAAAGTTAGGGATTAACGACATGTCTCTTTCGTACCTTACAGGGTATAAAAAACTTTCCAAACAAGAGGCTATTGGTGTTTCTATGAATTACTTCAATCTTGGAAGTATCACTTTTACCGATGCTACAGGAAATCCTTACCAAGACTTTAGGCCAAAAGAATTCTCCTTTGCAGTTACGTACTCTAGAAAACTTAGTGATAAATTCAGTATCGCTCCGACTATAAAATATATTTATTCGAATCTCTCTGGCAATTTGACAATACCAAACTCTTCTACCACCACAAAGCCAGGAAATGCCGCAGCAATTGATCTTGGCGTTTATTATACTACAGATGAGAAAATTTCTGGGATGGATTCTAAAATTTCTTTTGGAGCAGTAGTCTCTAATTTTGGTAGTAAAATAGCCTATACCACAAGTGGTCAAAAAGATTTTATTCCCACAAATTTGAAAGTTGGAGGCGCATTTCAGATTGAATTAGACCAATATAGTAAGTTTGTATTTGCAGCAGATGCAAATAAACTATTGGTGCCCTCTCCGCCTGTAAGAGATGTAGACGGCAACATAGTGAAGGGTAAGGATACTAATCGTAGTATGATGAGTGGTGTGTTTGGTTCTTTTACCGATGCCCCTTTTGGAGCCAAAGAAGAGCTTAGAGAGGTTATGCTCTGTGCTGCGGTTGAATATTGGTACAACGACCTGTTTGCCGTTCGTGGTGGTTATTTTAACGAAAATAAATATAAGGGTAATCGAAAATACTTTACTCTTGGGTTAGGAATACGTTATCAAATGTTTGGGCTCGATTTTGCCTACCTTATTCCTGTAGTTCAAAACAACCCACTTGCGGAGACCTTACGTTTTACATTACACTTTGATTTTAAAACGAAATCAAAAGAAGCGGATATTCTTATTGAGGGGGAATAGTCATTCCTTCGTTAACGCTACCTAAATCAGGGTATATGCCGCATGAAGGGTTATGTGCCCTGATATTTCTTTTATATTATGATGACTACTACTACACTAAATAGAACAACTCCTCCTTTATTTAAAAACATAGACGTTTATTCACTTCCTGAAGCTGTTTCAGTGAAATTGGATAATGGAATTCCGTTGCATTTAATATTGTCTGGAACACAACCTGTAATTAGATTGGAATTGATTTTCAAAAGCGGTAATTGGTATGAACCTTCCTTTGGATGTGCTCATTTTGCTGCTAGAATGCTTCCTGAAGGTACGCTAAACTATTCGGCTAAAACGATTCAAGATAAGTTTGCGAGTTATGGTGCCTTTACAGAATTTAATTCTGGAATGGACATGTCTTCTATTACGGTTTATACGCTGTCCAAACATTTAGAAGCCTTACTTCCGTTGGTTTATGAACTTGTTTCGGGTGCTAATTTTCCCGAAAAAGAATTGGAAAGCGCTAAAAATATTAGCTTACAAGGGTTGAAAGTGAACAAAGAAAAAACCGCTTTTCTTGCTGGAAGCAAATTTAGAGAAGTACTGTTTGGGGCGGAGCATCCTTACGGGTACGTACTCTCAGAGGCATCTATAGAAGGGGTTCAAGCTAATTTGTTGCAAGATTTCTATAAGAAAAATTACACAACTAATAATTGTGAAATTGTAGTCTCAGGAAATGGAGACTTAGATTTTGCTTCATTGATAAATAAATATCTAGGGAAAGATAATTGGGGTAAATCAGACTCCCTTCCCAATAGAGGTAAAATTCAGTCCTCTGTCTATTTTACAAAAAGAGAGTTCGTAGCCAAAGAATCGGCAGTGCAGTCATCTATTCGAGTGGGAAAAAAAATGTTTACGATTTCCCATCCTGATTATTTTAATTTTTATTGTTTGAATGAGCTATTTGGTGGGTACTTCGGGTCTCGACTTATGCAAAATATACGAGAAGATAAAGGGTATACTTACGGAATTAGCGCTAGTATAGTGACCAATAAGAACGAAGGATATTTTGTAATAGGAGCCGACGTGAAACGCGAATTTACCCAGCAAGCTATTGATGAGGTATACAAAGAGATGAAAATAATGAAGGAAGAGCGGGTATCGGATAATGAGTTGGAGACCGTACGGAATTATATGTTAGGCTCTTTTGTAAACTCCATAGCTACTCCTTTTGCTGTAGCGGACAAATTTAAAACGATACATTTTAGTGGATTGGGGTATGATTTCTATAAAAATTATTTCAACACACTGAAAAATATAAATGCCGATACCTTGATGGCCGTCGCCAATAAATATTTTGACGAAAATTCAATGACGGAATCTATCGCAGGAGGACTAAAGTAATGGTTGAGGTTGCTTTATTTCTATTATAGTTTCTTTTTATAGTATTTAGCATGACGAATCAAGAACAAACCCGTTATAGTCGCCACCTACTGCCCCCAGAGATAGGGGTTGAAGGGCAGGCTAAATTGAAGAATGCTTCCGTTTTTGTAATCGGTGCTGGCGGATTAGGTTGTCCTGCATTATTGTATATGGCCGCAGCAGGTGTGGGAAGGATTGGTATCGCCGATTTTGACGTGGTGGATGAAACAAATTTGCAACGTCAGGTATTGTATACAACCGCCGATGTTGGATTCTCAAAAGCTACGCGTGCTAAAGAACGATTAAATGCGCTAAATCCATTCGTACAAATAGAGGCTCATGCGCTGAAAATAAGCCGAGAAAATATTTTGTCGTTACTTCAAGACTACGATATAATCGTAGACGGCTCGGATAATTTTGCTACCCGCTATTTAGTAAACGATGCTTGTGTGCTTTTAAATAAACCCTTGGTGTTCGGCTCTATTTTTAAGTTTGAAGGGCAACTCTCTGTTTTTAATTATAATAATGGGCCTACCTATAGATGCCTTTATGCAGAGTCTCCCAAAGAGGGTGAAATGCCCAACTGCTCTGATATCGGCGTACTTGGCGTGCTGCCGGGTATTGTAGGGACACTTCAGGCCAATGAAGTGCTGAAAATTATAACAGGAATTGGAGAAGTACTTAGTGGGCGATTGCTGCTCTTTGATGCACTTTCTATGACGTTTAATACGATTGCGTTCCAACCTGTGGAAGAAAACAAAAAAATAACAGCCTTGATTGACTATGAAGCATTTTGCGGCATTGGAAATAGAATGCAGGTTTCTAAAGAAGTTCTCAAGAAAAAAATATACAATAAAGAAGAGTTTCAACTTATAGACGTTCGAAGCCAAGAAGAATTCGAACGGTTTAATATTGGAGGAAAATTAATTCCTTTGCCAGAATTAGAAGCAAGAAGAAATGAATTAGCGCCAGATATTGAAATGATACTAGTGTGTCAAAGTGGAAAGCGGAGCGAGGCAGCGGTTTCTATTCTGACGAAGTACGGTTATACCAAAGTAGCGAGCCTGATAGGTGGGGTGGTACATTTTGACTGAATAATCAATGCTTCTTGCCAACAACCAATCGACCCTTTAATCTAAGAGAAATAAAATATAGGTCGTAAAACTATAGCTAATAAACGATAACCAACCTGAATCTTTATGTCGGACAGAATAAGAACCTTTGAAGAATATAAAAAAGAATACCAATTCAGCGTAGAAAAACCAGAAGAATTTTGGGCGGAGAAATCGTCTCATTTTATATGGAGGAAGAAATGGGATAAAGTACTCGATTGGAATTTTGAAAAAGGGGAATCGAAGTGGTTTATCGGAGGAAAATTAAATATCACCGAAAATTGTCTCGATAGGCATCTCGAAACCCGCGGCAATCAAGTAGCCGCCATCTGGGAACCAAACGATGTAAATGAGAAGGAACTAAAACTTACCTACAGCGAACTACACCGTAAAGTGTGTCAGTTTGCAAATGTATTAAAAAGCAAAGGCGTTAAAAAAGGAGATTGCGTCTGTCTTTATATGCCAATGGTGCCGGAGTTAATGATCGCTTTATTAGCTTGTGCGCGCATAGGTGCTGTGCATTCCGTAGTGTTTGCTGGTTTTTCTGCCACCGCATTAGCCGACAGAATAAACGATGCAAATATGACATTAGTTGTTACTTCTGACGGTTCCTTTAGAGGTGCAAAAGCTATTGCGCTAAAGAAAATTGTAGACGAAGCGTTGGTCAATTGCCCAGCAGTAAAAAGTGTTATTGTTTTAAAGAGAACCGAAGAAGCACAACCAATGGTGGCGGGTCGTGATACATGGTGGCACGAGGATGTAGCGAGCGTAAACGACCAATGCGCTGCGGAAGAAATGGACTCCGAAGATCCCCTATTTGTGCTCTATACTTCTGGCTCTACTGGAAAGCCGAAAGGAGTAGTACATACTATAGGAGGGTACATGGTTTATGTAGATTATTCTTTTAAAAATGTATTTCAGACAGAAGAAAATAGCGTTTACTGGTGTACCGCCGATATCGGCTGGATTACAGGGCACTCTTATTTGACCTATGGGCCATTGCTCTCCGGAATTACTACCGTCGTATTTGAAGGTGTTCCTACCTATCCTGATGCAGGAAGATATTGGCAGGTGATTGATAAATATAACGTAACACATTTTTATACAGCACCTACCGCTATTCGTTCGCTGATGGCTTTTGGATTAGATCCTTTGAAACCTTACAAATTAGATTCGCTTAACGTATTGGGTTCCGTAGGAGAGCCTATAAACGAAGAAGCTTGGCATTGGTACAACGACAATATTGGAAAGAAAAGATGTACAATAGTAGACACGTGGTGGCAGACCGAAACTGGTGGAATTTTAATTTCTCCTTTGGCTGGAATTACGACTACAAAGCCCTCTTACGCTACATTCCCCCTGCCAGGCGTTCAACCAATAGTAGTGGATAGTGAAGGCAATGAACTTAAAGGAAACGGTGTAGAAGGAAATCTGTGTATCAAATTTCCTTGGCCTTCCATCATTCGTACCACTTATGGCGATCATGAACGATGTGTTCAGACGTATTTTTCTACCTATAAAGGCTTGTATTTTACGGGTGACGGCTGTAAAAGAGATGAAAATGGGTATAGAATTTTAGGTCGAGTAGACGATGTAATAAACGTTTCTGGCCACCGAATGGGTACCGCTGAGGTGGAAAGTGCTATAAACGAGCATGAGTTTGTAATTGAATCTGCTGTAGTTGGTTATCCTCACGATATAAAAGGACAGGGTATTTATGCTTTTGTAATTTGCGATAAAAAAGGTAAAACAGATGAAGTTTTAAGCGCTGAGATTACTGCGGTGGTAAATACAATAATAGGGCCACTGGCAAAACCAGATAAGATACAAATAGTGAGCGGGTTACCTAAAACGAGGTCTGGAAAGATAATGAGAAGAATTTTGCGAAAAATAGCGGAAGGCGATATCTCAACACTCGGCGATACCTCAACATTATTGGATCCAGAGGTAGTACAAGAAATAATTGCAGGGGCTTTAGTTTCAATAAAACGATGAAACTGTCTTTTTAACGCTATGAAGTAGGACTTAAATTTCAATTTAAACCCTACTTCATAGCGTAGTTATTTTTTCTATTTCAACTTGAAGATAGATCGGATTACAACCAATTCCAAAATCAAGATTATTATATAATTCAGTCTATAAATACAATTTTTTACTTAATGTTATTTAAAAGGATAGCCCAGCACTGAAAGTGCCTATTTTGTTTTAATTTAGTCGTTTTTATGGATTTTAAAGCGCAATTTATTTAATATAATCAATTGCTTTTAGAGCGCCAAATCGCAAAAAAGCAAATCCAAGTGCTATGAAATAGATAGCGAAATATTATTTTCATTTGAATAGGTTTAAAAGTGCATTTGAATTGAAATATTCGACAACCTTATAGATAAAGTTTCGTTACTTGATTTATACAATTTTAAAATATAACATTAGTAAGCGCTCTTGTAGTGATTAGTTAGTAATGCAATCGGTTATTTAAAAAGTTATATTTAAGAAAGGTTTAACTGCGGTGTTATGAATAAAGTCGAAATTAGTCAAGTGTCTGAGGTTGCTAATAGGTTTGAAAAAATCCCTACGGCAATTTTTCCAACTGCGGAGTTGGGTTCAAAGGCTATTGCAAAGGAAATTGCAACATTGATAAAAAGTAAGCAGCAGGAGTCAAAGCCTTGTGTATTAGGGTTGGCTACAGGCTCTAGCCCTAAAGAAATTTATAAGGAATTAATTAGACTTCATAAGGAAGAAGGATTGAGTTTTAAAAATGTAATTACATTTAACCTCGATGAATATTTTCCGATGGAGCCTGATGCCCTCCAAAGTTATGTGCTTTTTATGGAAGAGCAGTTGTTCAGCCATATAGATATTGTAAAAGAAAATTGCCATATACCAGACGGTACGCTGAAATTGGACGATATTCCTGCTTTTTGTAAGGCATACGATGCAAAAATAGAATCTTATGGAGGCTTGGATTTACAGTTATTGGGTATTGGAGGCAATGGACATATTGGTTTTAATGAACCCGGTTCGTTTATTAATTCCAAGACAAGAATTATAGCGCTTGATCATTCTACCAGAGCCGCCGCTGCTTCAGGATTTCAAGGGGTGACCAATGTGCCTCGGAAAGCTATTACAATGGGTATTGGGTCTATAATGAAATCCAAAAGAATACTATTGGCTGCTTGGGGAGAGGGAAAATCGAAAATTGTCAAATCGGCTGTTGAAGGGCCTGTTACCGACCATGTGCCGGCTTCGTTTTTGCAAAATCACACCAATGCTGTATTTGTACTTGATGAACCTTGTTCGAATGAATTGACACGTCAAAATAAACCTTGGCTCGTCGATAGCGTGTTATGGGATAATAAAATGATTAAAAAAGCGGTATGCCAATTGTCGCTTGATTTATCTAAACCTATTCTTAAACTAACCAATAAAGACTACAACGACAACGGCATGGGTGACTTATTGGCCCAACATGGAAGTGCGTACGATAGTAATATAATTGTTTTTAATGAGCTGCAACGTACAATTACGGGATGGCCAGGAGGCAAGCCGAATGCGGACGATACGACACGCCCAGAGCGGTCCAGCCCTATTCGTAAAAGAGTACTTATCTTTTCCCCTCACCCAGACGACGATATTATCTCGATGGGAGGTACTTTTCAACGACTCCAAGATCAGGGACATGATGTCCATGTAGCGTATCAAACATCAGGAAATTTAGGCGTTTCAGACGACGATGCACTTCGTTTTGCAGGATTTGTTTGTGCCTATAATGCTCAATTTGGTATCGATAATAATGAAGCTGATGTTATTTATAAAAAAGCAATCGATTTTATAAATAATAAGAAAACATCCGAAATTGATATTCCTGAAGTGCGCTCTATCAAAGGACTTATACGAATGGGAGAAGCCAAGGCTACCTGTCGATTTGTAGGAAATGGAGAAGAAAAAGCACACTTTCAAAAATTGCCTTTTTACGAAACAGGTAAAATACAGAAAAGTACTCCTAGTGAAGCCGATTATAAAATGACCATGGAGTTGATTGAGAAAATTCAACCACATCAAATATTCGCAGCAGGTGACCTTGCCGATCCACACGGTACACACAAGGTTTGCTTAGATATCGTATTCGAAGCGTTGAATAGATTAAAAGGTAAATCATTTATGAATGACTGTTGGGTATGGCTATACAGAGGTGCTTGGGCTGAATGGGATACGCATGAAATAGAAATGGTAGTACCGATGAGTCCCGACCAAGTATTGAAAAAAAGATTTGGAATATGGAAACACCAATCTCAGAAAGATGGTGTCGTATTTCAAGGCTCGGATTCAAGAGAATTTTGGCAACGTGCGGAAGAAAGAAATAAAGCTACGGCAGAGTTGTATAATAAGCTGGGTCTAGCAGAGTACGCTGCAATGGAGGCATTTGTTCGATATAAATTTTAAGTTAAAAAATACTAACCCTAATCGATCTGAAATTATGAACCATTTAGTAAATCTTTATCTGTCGAGAAACCTTGGAGAGAAAATGCTTGGTTGCCTAATAGGAGAAATAGTCAGAACATCTAACTGTGAAAAGTATTCACAAAAAACATTAGAAGGGATTGAACTAAATAAAAAAATAAGCAATTTTGTAAAAGAACATGCGGTGTATGAAAGAAGTCGATTGAAATTAAATCCTAAATATTCAAAACATTCGGCTAAAATTATAGATATTTTCTACGATCATTTCCTTGCTTCCCAATGGAGTAAATTTTCTAAAGAATCGCTAGAAAATTTCGCCAAAGAGAGTTATATTTTCATAGTCAAAAACCATAGTATTCTTCCTTATAAGTTACGAAAATTAGTTTCGGTAATGGCTAAAGATAATTGGCTTGAAAATTATTCTAGCGTGCAAGGAATTCATAATTATATGAGAGAAATTACCCGTAGAGATACTTTTCAAACTAATTTGGAATATTCGCTAGAAGATTTGATTAATAATTACAGCGCATTTAAAACTGATTTCGAAGAAATTTTCCCTCAATTGGTCGAATATGTTAAAGAACTAACTACTTCAGAGGAGTTGGTTCTACAGGAAGTGTATCGGTAATTGTATCTTCCACTTATCACCCTAATTCGTCCCCGTCACCGAAAGCAACGCCGCCGTCTTCATCATCTTCACAAACGCTGCTCTATACCCTTCTTCATTTATCCCTTTAGAATCCTTCGCCAACGTTATCGCTTGCTCATACGTAGCCGTTCCTTTGAATTTTGAATTACGCATCACCATCGCAAACTCCGCTACAGCAGCTGAAAAACGGAAGTTATTAGAACTGTTTGCTAGTTTCACCTCTCTGTCTTTTAGTGTATGAACGATCAATTGACTGATGCTGTCTTTTGGTTCTTTGTAACGAAATTTGATCACCATCATTTCCTCCGCATACTGACTTTCTATTTTTTTAGCCTCATTTTTTTGATACCGAAGTGCGTCTACGGTGCCTGTTTCTGTGGCTTTCACACCTACAGGAATTATTTCATACAAAGCCGTAACCGTATGCCCAGCCCCCAATTCGCCTGCATCTTTTTTGTCGTCGTTGAAATCTTCTTTTTTCAACATACGGTTTTCGTACCCTATCAAACGGTAGGCTTGTACTTTTGCAGGATTAAATTCTACTTGAATTTTTACATCTTTCGCAATAGCATAAAGCGTTCCATCCAGTTCGTCGACCAAGGTTTTTTGTGCTTCGCCGATATTGTCGATGTAGAAATAATTTCCATTTCCATGATCGGCAATCGATTCCATTTTAGAATCTTTGTAGTTGCCCATTCCAAATCCAAGAACCGTCAAAAATATTCCATCGTCTCTTTTCGATTCTACCAATCGTGTCATCTCCCCATCCGAAGAAGCCCCTACGTTGAAGTCTCCGTCTGTAGCGATAAGGATGCGGTTGTTGCCATTTTTTATGAAATTTTCTTTCGCAATTTTGTAAGCCAATTTAATTCCTTCACCACCCGCAGTAGAACCTCCAGATTGAAGATTGTCTAACGCACTTATTATTTTAGCTTTTTCTGCACCCGAAGTAGAAGGCAATACTACACCCGCCGAACCGGCATAAACAGTGAGCGAAATCCTGTCTTGGGAACGCATTTTACTTACCAAGAGCGAAAGCGATTTTTTTAATAACGGTAATTTATTGTCCGCACTCATAGAGCCGGATACATCAATCAGGAAAACAAGATTGATAGGCGCCATTGTTTCAAAGGGAAAACGTTTGCCTTGGATACCAACATGGACTAATTTATGTTCACTATTCCATGGGCATTCAGATACTTCCGTATTAATAGAAAAAGGATGTCTTCCGGTAGGTTTTGTATAGTCGTAAGAAAAATAATTTATAAATTCTTCTACACGTATAGCATCGATGGGTGGCAGGCTGCCGTTGTCGATGTACCTTCTGGAATTGGTATAACTCGCATTGTCCACATCTATGGAAAAAGTAGAAAGTGGATTTTCAGTGGCTTTTAGAAAATCATTTTCCGCCATAAAATTGTACGATTCGGTATTGTGTTGTTCGATATAGGCATCGTCGGATTTCATTTCACCAACGCTACCATTATTATAAAAGGAGGGACTACTAGACAATCCGTCGTATCTTTTCTTAGAATCGTATGCGTTGCTTTTCGGTGCATTTGTAGTTATTGCGCTTTCTTTTCTGATAGGACCTTGTGTGGTTGTCAGTTCCGTTTCTTCTTGGATT
>JAYSUZ010000391.1:0-13245 GCA_043718845.1 Cytophagales bacterium | reverse complement strand
TTGACGAAGGCAAAAAAGTAGACCATATTTTTAAATTTAAAAATACTGGTGAAAATCCTTTAGTATTGCAAGATGCAAGAGCTTCTTGTGGTTGTACAATACCAGAATATACCAAAGACACAATTGCTCCTGGCGCAGAAGGGACAATGAAAGTAATCTACGACAGTGAAGGCAAAAATGGAAAAATAAATAAAACTGTAACCGTAACCGCCAATACAGATCCGGCTACTACGGTAATAAAAATTAGTGCTTTTGTGCTCGAAAAAAAAGAAGGTCCCTACAACAAACAATAATTTAAACAACTATATAAAATGTTAGAATTCGTATTATTACAAGCAAAACAAGATGGTGGAAGTCAGTATGGCACTTATATTTTCATGGGTGCTGCCTTCGTGGTGATGTACTTTTTCATGATTAGACCTCAACAGAAAAAAGCAAAAGAAGCTAAAGCCTTTAAAGAAGGAATGAAAAAAGGCGACAATATTGTTACGATTGGTGGTTTGCATGGTAAAATCTACAGCATCGAATCAGATGATACAATACTTGTAGAAGTAGACAAAGGAATTAAATTGACTTTTGAAAAGTCTTCTATCTCTGCAGAATCTACAAAAAAAATACAAGCAACAGAAGGAACTATCTCTTTAGTAAAATAAATTGAAGAAAGTTTCAGGAATTCAAAAAGGTGATTGGAAAGCAATAGCATTATGTGTTTTTGCTGCCATCACCTTTTGGTTTTTTAATGCGATGACCAACGATTACTCTATCGATGTAACGCATCCTTTAATCATTAACTACCCAAAAGACGAGTATATTCCACTAACAACACTACCTAAACAAATTCGATTTAGCACTACGGCTAGTGGTTGGGATATTTTTACAAAAACAAATTTTATCAATTCTTCTCCTATTGAGTTAGAGCTAGAAAATTTCAAGAAAAGAAGATACGTCACTTCTGAACGACTTAAAACAATAGTGGCAAAACAGATGAAAGGTATTCATATCAATGAAATATTGGACGATACCATTTTTGTAAATTTCGACAAACTGAAATCGAAAAAAGTACGACTACAAGTAGAGTCACGAAAACTTTCTTTAGCCGAAGGGTTTCGTTTGGCAGGAGATATACAGTTGACTCCTTCCGTAGTAGAAGTAACAGGGCCGGTATCTATGATGAAAAAAGTACCGGACTTCTTTACACTGAAGATAGATACCAAAGATATATCGGGAACATTCGAAGAAAAACTTCCTTTCGCACCTTCCTTGGATAAAAAATTTACCTATACCGTCGATAAAGTAAACGTAAAATTTGAAACCTTTCAACTTGAGAAAATAGAAAAGGAACTAAAATTTACAAAACTGAATTTTCCCAAAAAGAAGAAAATTAAAATTTCAGACGATGTCGTGGTGCTTACCTATTTCGCTCGAAAAGAAGATTTACCTTTGATAGAAATACAAAAATTCGAGGCTGAACTGAATTTTTATGACCTTAATGAAAAAGATAAAACGATAAAAATTACGCTTAAAAAAACGCCCGAATTAATCCTCCACTACGAGTTCAAGCCCTCTACGATAAAAATAACCTATAATGACTAAGGTATTAAAAATCGGTATTACAGGAGGGATAGGCACTGGCAAGACATTAGTAAGTAGCCTTTTTTCTATCCTTGGCGTCCCAGTATACGATGCCGATAGCCGTGCAAAATGGATTTCGAATTTTCATCCTGATGTAAAAAAAGAAGTTGTCGATTTGTTTGGAGAGGAATCCTACCTTGATGGAAAATTTAATGTTAGGTATATCGTCAGCAAAATTATTAACGATAAAAAAAATACCGAAAAATTAAACAACATCATCCATCCTAGAGTTGGCCACGACTTTATGGAATGGGCAGCACAGCACAAAGACTTTCCTTATTTATTAAAAGAAGCAGCACTACTATTTGAATCGAATTCCTACAAACTATTAGACAAAATTATTGTAGTCTCTGCTCCGTTGCCTCTTAGAATAAAACGTGTACTAGCTAGAGACCCTCAGCGTACCGAATCAGAAATTCGTGCTATCATGGACAAACAACAGCCAGAAGAAGAGAAAATTAAACGAGCCGATTTTGTAGTATACAACGACGAACAGCAACTGTTGATTCCTCAGGTAGTAGCGCTGGACAAGGTATTTCGGAGCCTGAGACACTAGCCACCGCCTCTACTAGTGTGTATTAATTTTCGTCCGACAAGCCTCCTTTATCTATTTGAGACGTATTACGGCTTCTTCACTACCACAGGAATATCGCCCGTCACCTGAGCATTTTTCAGCTTCTCTCCCATCTTCACGCCCGAAATCACTTCAATATTAATACCATCGGATATCCCTGTTTTTAGTATCCTCTTTACGAAAATAGTAGGACTAGTTTCCACTTCTACAAAAATAGAATCCCCACTAAATTGCAAAAGACTTTCTTTTATAGCCAATACACTGTCTTTTCTACTAAATACAATATCCGCATTGGCGCTGTACCCGGCACGAATAAATTCATCTTTCTGTAATTTTAACGCTGCTTTAATTTCAAATTTAATTGCGCCTTCTTCTGTAACACCTTTGGGTGAAATAAATTCCAATACCGCTTTGAACTTTGTATCTTCTACCGCACCAATCGAAAGTTCTAAAATCATTCCTTCTTTTATTTTTCCAACTTCCGATTCGTCCACCATGCCTTTGAATATCATATCGTTCATATCCGCCACAGCAGCTATGGTAGTCCCCTCGTTGAAAGTGTTACTTTCTATTACATAACTGCCTTCCCGGACGGGCACATCCAAGAGCATTCCATTCACCGTACTCCTTACCAGATTAGAAGAAGTAGACGTATTTTTGGTAGCCCCTTCTTTTACGATTTGTAAATTATTTTCACTAGATGCTAAATCCTCTTTCGCTTTATGGAAAGCCACCAAGTAGCGGTTGTATTCAGTATCTGCTATCAACTTCTCTTGGTAAAGTTTCTCATAACGTAGGTATTCTCTTTGTGCATCTTCAAAACTAATTTTAGCTTTATTGAAATTAGTTTCAGCATTGTTTAGATTTGCCATATTGGGTATGACCCGAATTCGCGCTATCAATTGTCCGACTTTCACAAACGATCCAGGTAGTACGTAGATTTTTTCTACTACTCCCGAAAGGCTAGATTTTAAATTTACTTCCTTTCTAGGCTGTACAGAACCTGTAGCCACCGTTTTGGAAACAATGTCATACATAAAAGGCAACTCTGTTTTATAAACCTTAGGTTTGGCACCAGAGTTTAGATATAAGTAAACAATCGTGCCTATAAACAGTGCTGCAAAAAACACTAATAGGAAAATTTTAAGTATACGCTTTATCATTGTTTATTTCGTTAAATTATTCATCTTTTAATGCCTCTATAGGATTGATACTTGCCGCTCGCAAAGCCGGAAATAAGCCTGCCAACGCACCTGAAAAAACCAATATCCCCGTTGCAATCAGAGCCGTATTAATGTCTATTTCTGGATTTCCGAAATACGGATTTTTGACGGGTGTTAAACTCATGAAATACTTTATCAATTCCAAGACCCCAACACCTGCTACCAATCCCAAATAGCCCGATACGGCGGTAATAACGATAGACTCCTGAACAATAAGTGAAATAATAGAACTAGGAGTTGCCCCTAATGCTTTTCTTATCCCTATTTCCTTGGTACGTTCTTTTACAATAATTAACATGATGTTGCTTACTCCAACTATCCCTGCTATAATGGTAAAGATACTCACAAACCATACAAAAATATTTATCCCCGTGAATAACCCTTGTGTTTTTTTAGCTTCTTTCCCAGAGTTCCATCCGCCAATAGCACTGCGGTCGTCGGGAGAAACTTTATGTCTACCAGCCAAATGATTTTTTACTTTTTTCTCCAATTCTTCAGGGTCATAACCCTCAATAGGAGTTAAGGCAAAAGTACTTATTCTATTGGGAGCGTTGAAAACATGCTGAAGCGTAGAGAGCGGAATATATATTTTTTCTACTTCATTTCGCCCATCCGAATTGTCAATATAAAAAACACCTACCACCAAAAAAAATACCCCTTTTATTTTAATATACTTCCCTATCGGATCTTCTTTGTCAAACAATACTTCTACTACTCTCGGACCAAGAACTGCTACCTTACGTTTTTCATCAATATCTTTTTGATTTATAAACCGCCCTTTAGGAATAATTAGCCCCCGGATATCATTCATCTCAGGCATATCTCCACCTACGGCAAACGCACTGTTTGCCGTTTTGTAAGACACGGTATAATCCCCAAATAAACCAGTACCTCCAGCGATATAACGAATTTCTGGAAGCTCTTTTTTTAGGCTTTTAAGGTCATCGTTTGTAAACCGAATAATTCTTCCAGACTTAATACCTTTGTAGGGAAGTGATGTTTTCTTGCTTGAAACAAACATACTGTTTTTTGCAAGATTTCCGAACAGACTTTTCACGCCATTCTCTAATCCTCGTCCCGCTCCTAGCAAGAGTACCAGCATAAATATTCCCCAAAATACACCAAAAGCAGTAAGCGCAGTACGGAGTTTGTTTTTCCGCATTGTCATATATATTTCCTGCCATTTATCTAAATCGAACATACTGTTGTAGTTGATACTGAATGTTGAATACCTAATGCCAATCGTTTAGAAATTAAACTATAAGACCATCTTTTAACCTGATTATTCTATTGGTCATTTCGGCAATATCATTTTCATGTGTTACGATAATCATGGTAATGCCGGTTTTATTAATATCTTTTAATAAATTCATAACATCGATAGACGTCTGCGAATCTAGCGCTCCAGTAGGCTCGTCTGCCAAAATTACTTTAGGTTTTGAAATCAGCGAACGCGCTATCGCTACACGCTGTTTCTGACCGCCAGACATCTCCGAAGGCGTGTGCTCCGCCCAGTCTAACAGCCCTACTTTATCAAGATACTCTAGGGCTATTTTATTTCGCTCCTTTCTACTTACATTTTGATAATAAAGAGGGAGTGCCACATTCTCCATTGCATTTTTGAAGGGCAATAAATTAAACGATTGAAATACAAACCCAAGAAATCTATTTCTATAATGTGCCGCTTGTGCCTGAGAAAGATTTTTGATAAAGGTATTGTTGAGGTAATATTCACCCGAATCGTAGTCGTCTAATATCCCTAGTATATTCAACAGTGTAGACTTCCCCGAACCGGAAGCACCCATAAAAGAAACAAACTCACCTTCTTCTATCGAAAGATTTATTCCTTTCAGCACGTGCATGGACGATGCTGCCATGTGGTACGATTTATGAAGATTCTGGATACGAATCATTTGCTCCTAACGATTGATTTATATTTCCTTATTCCCCCAAATATAACCGTTTTAATATTAAAGTTTATCAAATATTGCATTGGTAAACAATTTTGAATTAATTTTACAGGAAATAATTCTGATGCTTAACAAACTATTCTTACTAACAGTTCTATCCCTCTTGCTAATCTCGGAGAAAATTGATGCTCAGAAATCGTGGACACTAGAAGAATGTATCAGCCATGCTATGAAGGCGAATCTTCAAATACGTCAGGCAGAGAATAACTTAGATATTTCAGATCAAACATTGCTTCAAAACAGAGCCTCAAGCCTTCCATCGCTAAATGGAACGGCTACCCATAATTATAATTCTGGAAGAAATATAGATCCCTTCACCAACTTATATACCAATCAAACCGTCCGATCAAATAATTTTGGATTAAATAGCAGTGTCGTATTGTTTAATGGATTACAAATAAGAAAAAGTATTCAACAAAGCCGCTACGACTATATGGCGTACTCCTTTCAAGTTGAAACGCTAAAAAATGACATCTCCCTCAATATTTCTGCCGCCTATTTAGATATCCTTTTCAATAAGGAACTCGTGACGAATTCAATAACCCAATTAACCATTACAAAACTTCAATATGAACGCTCCCTAAAACTTGTAGAAGCGGGTGCCTTGTCCCAAACGATACTCTATGACCTCAAGTCTCAACGAGCATCGGAAGAAGCCGTGCTCGTAAGAAATAACAGCGCCTTAACATTGTCTTATTTAAATTTAACCCAATACCTAGACCTTCCCGCAGAAGAAGCAATAGAAGTGGTACGCCCCGAAACACTTGTGATAAGTATAGACAGCAGCCAATCGAACAATCCAACTGAAATTGTAAAAACAGCCGTTGAAACACAACCTCAAATTAAAAATTTCGAATACCGTAGGCTCAGTAGTATTCAAGCATTGATGGTAGCGAAAGGCCGCCAAAGCCCAAGGTTAAGTTTGAATGCGAATATTAGTACTTTATATTCTAGCAGCTCAAAAGAAATTACAGGCAAATCTCCAGCAGCACTACAAACTATAGGCTACACTCAAAATTCATTAGAACCTGTGGTCACCTCTTTCGCACAAAATATATACGAAAATAAAAATTTTAGTACCCAGTTTAAAGACAATTATACGCGCTTTATTGGGCTAAGTCTATCAATTCCAATATTCAATGGGTATCAAGTAAAAACTGCTATTACCAGAGCAAAACTGAATGCAGACAATGCTTCCTTGGACCTTGAAATTAGCAAATTAAATTTGGAAAAAAATATCAGAAAAGCATACGCGGATTCGAAAGCATCTTTAGAAAATTTCAACGCTTCCTATAATTCCGTAAGAGCTTCGGAAGAGGCACTAAAAAATGCTGAAAAACGCTTTGAAGTGGGCTTGATAAACTCTTTTGAGTACAACCAAAACAAAGTAAGACTAGCCACTGCACAATCTGATCTCCTAAGAGCCAAATACGATTATATTTTCAAAATAAAAATCTTAGATTTCTATAAAGGAATCCCTTTAAAATTATAGTGTAAATATATAACTGTTGCATTTTACTAAATTTGACTATTTTTGAGTACCTTAATTTTTAAATTAACACTACAATGAAAATCCTGAACGCTGCCCAAATAAAAGAACTGGATACCTTTACTATTGAAAACGAGCCCATAGAATCTATAAAATTGATGGAACGAGCGGCCACTGCTTTCGTCCGTTGGTTCACCGAAAAATTTCGGAAAGAACAAAAAGTAGTTCTCTTCTGTGGCTCTGGCAACAATGGTGCTGACGGCCTGGCGATAGCACGAATGCTCCTACAAAAAATGTTTGAAGTAGAAATTTACCACGTTACTTCAAGTTCGAAAACAACCAGTCCTAATTTCCAAATCAACGAAGAACAACTTTCGCACTTGGGAGTTATAACGCCTATTGCTACCCTAAAAGATATTCCTAACTTAACCAACGACATAGTGCTTATTGATGCGCTCTTTGGTTCGGGAATTAACAAACCTTTGGAAGGAATTTATACGGATGTAATAGCGGCTATCAACACCGCCAACGCCACTGTAGTAGCGGTAGACATGCCATCGGGCTTGTATATGGACACGCAAAACGAAAGTTCTACTATTGTAAAAGCGGATTACACAATCTCTTTTCAGGTGCCAAAGCTAGCCTTCATGCTTCCTCAACACCAAGAATACGTAGGAGATTGGTATATTCTATATATTGGTTTAAGTAGGGCGTTTATAGAAGAAGCTAAAACAACCTATTATTATTCTGATGAAAATTTAATACGAAACCTAATTCAAAAAAGAAGCAAATTTTCGCACAAAGGAAATTATGGAAAAGCACTTATCGTCGCAGGAAGTTATGGTATGATGGGTGCCGCGGTAATCTGTGCAAAAGGCTGCCTTCGCTCTGGAACAGGTCTCGTAAAGGCCTACGTGCCCGAAGCGGGTTTCTTTATCCTTCAAAACGACCTGCCAGAAGTAATCGTACTGACCGATCCCAATGCAGAAATTATCACCACCTTACCCGATCTTACCGAATTTAGCGCTATTGGTATCGGACCAGGATTGGGTGAACACAAAGAGACCGTAGCCGCTTTTGAAAAATTATTAAACACTACAAAACTACCACTCGTGATTGATGCGAGTGCGCTTAACATCCTTTCGAAAAACAAAGCCCTACTTGACAAAATTCCCGTAAACAGCATTCTTACTCCGCATTTTGTGGAATTTGAAAGACTCTTTGGCAAAGTGGAAAACGATTATGAACGACTTGAAAAAACAAAAGCTTTTTGCAAACAACAGCACGTATATATGGTTTTGAAAGGAGCACACAGCGCCATTGTAAATCCAGAAGGAATTGTTTACTTTAATTCTACAGGCAACCCCGGCATGGCAAAAGCCGGATCGGGAGATGTGCTGACAGGAATCATTACAGGACTATTGGCACAAGGGTACAGCAGCCAAGATGCCAGTTTGCTTGGCGTATTTCTTCATGGCTATGCTGGAGACGCAGCGGCTAGAAAACTAAGCCAGCAGTCTATGCTTGCCTCTGATATCGTGGATGGTATTACGTATTTCTTTAAAGACTTTTCCAAATAAGCACAAAAAAAGGAAGCGCCTTAACCAAGGGCGCTTCCTTAAACACAAAAATCAAATTTTCAAAAAAGACGATTAATACCTTCTTTTCTTTTTACCGTAAGATTTGTTCCTAAATTTATTACTAGGAGCTACCAAATCATTAGGGTCTTTAAATTTAAAACTCGCTCCTAACATCAGCGCATAAGTCATGTTTCGGGCAGAAGCGTCTCCCCCATTGATATCCGACACTTTAACGTCTCCTAACATAGCGTTGCTATTTTGAGCATTTGTAATGTTATAATCGATCTTGAGTGCTGAAGTTAATTTTACATATTTTGAAAGTGGCAATTCTAACCCTACACCTCCTGTAGCGTCTATCGTATAGTTATTATAATATTTGTTTTTACTTGGGGTCGTAGGAAGGTCAAAATACTGATCTTCAATATATACTACCATTCCTCCATCGTACTTGAGTAAATAAGAGAATTGAGGACCTGCAAATGCTACCACATCAAACGCTCCTACTGGCTGTGTTATTCTCAATAAAACAGGTATTTTAAGATAGTCAAATCGCTTACGGCTGTCCCAAGTATGCTCTACACCACTTAAGGTGTAAGTTGATTTTAGTTTCTGATTTTGAGCAGAATACAAAACACCCACTTGAACACCAAATTTATCGGAGAAGTCATACGTAGCATTTACACCGCCACCACCGCCAAAACTAAGGCGATTGTTGATATAATCAACCTTGTTGGAAAGTGTACTTATTTGACCAAATCCTA
Source organism: Cytophagales bacterium (assembly GCA_043718845.1). Taxonomy (GTDB): domain Bacteria; phylum Bacteroidota; class Bacteroidia; order Cytophagales; family Cytophagaceae; genus JANYCO01. The sequence continues at coordinate 4,016 of JAYSUZ010000391.1, read as the reverse complement.
CAATACCGAGCGATACTTGAGCCTTTAAACGCATCGTCGCCACAGACAACAATAAAATACTTAAAAATAAAATTTTACTATTACGCATATTTTCTATTATTTGTTACAAATATACAAATAAATATAAAAATAATAAGAATAATTATATATTTATTTTAAGTGATTTATTCCCAAGATTATAACTTCAATTATTCGTAACTTTACGTTATGGAAATGGCAAATTTGAAGAAGGATATACGAAAAATGACTCTGGACGAAGTAAGGAGTTTTTTTATAGCGCATGGAGATAAGGCTTTTCGTGCAAAACAAGTTTACGAATGGTTGTGGAAAAAATCGGCGCTTACCTTTGATCAGATGACCAATCTATCCCAAGAAACAAGGGAATTGCTAAACAATAATTTCGTCATTAATGCGCTCACGCTGCATAAAAAACAAGTGAGCAACGACGGCACCATTAAATCTTCTTTTCGTCTTTTTGATGGACATCTTGTAGAAGGAGTGCTGATACCCGTCGACGGTAGGATGACGGCTTGTATCTCGTCACAAGTAGGCTGCTCGTTGACTTGTAAATTTTGCGCTACAGGCTATATGGAACGCAAGCGAAATCTTGACCCTGCGGAAATTTATGACCAAGTAGTCGCCATTAGAGACCAAGCAGAGCAGCACTACCAAACACCACTTACCAATATCGTATATATGGGTATGGGTGAGCCGTTGTTAAACTATGCCAATGTATTAAAATCAGTAGAGCACATTACCTCTCCCGATGGTCTGCACATGTCTCCAAAAAGAATAACGGTTTCTACGGCAGGGGTAGCAAAAATGATTAAAAAATTGGCAGACGATGGCGTAAAATTCAACCTGGCGCTTTCGCTCCATGCCGCTAATGATATCAAGCGAAATGAAATTATGCCTATCAATGAAACTAATTCATTGGAAGCATTAAAAGAAGCACTCCATTATTTTTATAAAAACACGGGAAACAGAGTTACCTACGAATATATTGTTTTTAATAGTATAAACGACAGCCTTGAGGATGCAGAAGAATTGTTTGAATTTAGCAAAAATATCCCTTGTAGAATCAATATAATTGAATACAATCCTATTGCTGAAGCCGGTTATAAAAATGCCGAAGCAGACAAGCTAGACCTTTTTAAAAACTACCTTGAAAGCAACGATGTAAATGTAAATGTGCGAAGAAGTAGAGGCAAAGATATTGATGCCGCTTGCGGTCAATTGGCTAATAAAAATTAATTATATCCTTATTCGCTCCAATACGTGCTCATTTATACGTTTTGGAATTATATTTGCAAGACAAAACAAAACTAAAATATATGTTTATGAAAAAAATATACACGATTGCCTTATTTACTATTTTTGCTTTTGCAGCAAAAGCGCAAACAAAAGTATTTCCTATCGATACGGCAACAAAAAAAATAACCTATGCCGAAGTAATTCAAATAGAAGGGGCTACAAAAGAGGTGTTGTACAAAAGAAGTAAGAACTTAGGTATAGCAGGCGCCGGCACCCAAAAAGACGATGCCGCACAAGGGTTGTATACCTATAAAGGTTCGTTTAAAGTCACTTACCCTTCTCCTCAGTACGGCTTATCGCACACTGGAACGGTAGAATATTTAGTGACCGTTGCCAGTAAAGATGGTCGATACAAATACATTATTACAAATTTTTTACACCTAAAGGAAGGGGCTAATGGTGGTAAACTAGAAGGTACTCTGCCCGAATGTGGAAAATACACTTTGACCCAAGCGGGCTGGGGCTCTATCAAAAAACAAACGATGGAACAAATGGATAAATTTATAAGAAACCTTAAAATAGGAATGGGTGGCGACGATGTAAATTCACCAAAAATAGGTACCGATTGGTAATTCCTAATACTCTTAAAGGCTTATTAATAAGTATACCACGAACGTATTCTTATTAATAAGCCTTTATTTTTTCAATTCTATCGCTTGCATATTGCCTACCTTCCCTGCATTTATTTCAAAGCGGATAATTGTTCGTACAAGTTGAAACCCTTGTGTACCGGCAGCTCCAGGATTTATACAAAGCATATTTTGACGACTTTTGTCCGACATTACTTTTAATATATGAGAGTGTCCACAAATAAAAATATGAGGCGGATTTTCGGCAAGCTCCTTTTTTAGCGCAGGATTAAAACGTCCTGGATAGCCACCTATATGTGTCATCCAAACCTTCATTCCTTCTATTTCAAATCGGTTATGCAACGGGTGAACCATTCGAATATCCTTTCCGTCTATATTTCCATAAACACCTCTCAGTGGTTTAAAAGCAGCTAACTCGTCGGATAATTGCAGTGTGCCAAAATCTCCTGCGTGCCATATTTCATCACAATCTTTGAAATACTCCAATACTTTGGGGTCAAGAAATCCATGGGTGTCAGAAATAAGTCCAATTTTTGGCATAAAAATAGATTATTGTTATCTTGTAGAAGACAAAACTAATAGATGTATATGAATAAAATATTTTCTGCCCTTCTTTTTTTACTATTATTTTCGCTAGACACCTTTTGTCAGGTTCTAGAGCCTACAGAAACAGAGGCTTTGTTGATTTGTAGTGTAACAGACGAAAATAAAATACCGGAAGCTGGACTTAAAATAAGCATTGAAAGTGAAGATAAAAGTTTTATAAAAAAAGGCGTTACCGATATCGATGGCAAATTTAAACTCCTTGCTCCAGAAGGTAAAAAATATGAAATAAGAATTGAAAAACTGGGCGATGTAGGTATTTTTCATACAGCAATTGCACTCGTAGATGGAGGTGCAGAAGTAGAACAGCCGCTGACCCTTAAAACGGTAAAGTCTTTTGTACGCAGCTACACGCTCAACCACCTGTATTTCGACAGTAACAAATGGGCTATAAAAGAAGAGGCTTTGCCTACCTTAAATAAATTGTATGCAAGTTTTATAAAAAGTAAAACGTTGGTCGTAGAAATTGCAGGACATACTGACAATTCAGGCAACGACAGCGATAATCTTCGCTTGTCTCAGCGCAGAGCAGAAGCGATTAAAGCATATCTTGTAAAAAAAGGGATAAATGAATCGCGTATTTTTGCAAAAGGCTACGGTGAAGTAAACCCTCATAGCAGTAACGAAACACCTGAAGGTAGGGCTACGAATAGACGAACGGAAGTAAAAGTGATAGAGGAATAGGATCACGGATTTTTTTGGATTAAAGGATTGCACGGATTCTTTTTAATCAGCCCTATCCGTGAAATCCTTTAATCCGTTTAATCAGCGATTAAATGCCCCACTTGTCTGGTGCACTTCTCCAATCCGACAACGACTTCATTTCGGCTTCTTGAATGTACCCTTTCTCTGCCGCTAATTTCACTAGTGCATGGTAATTACTAAGCGTATAAAGTACTACATTGGAATCGCTAAAATTTTTTGATGCCAAGTCAAACCCATAGGTAAAAATTGCGGCCATCCCTAATACTTCAAACCCTGCCTCTTTGAGTGCTTCTACAGCCTTCAAAGAACTGCCACCCGTAGATATCAGATCTTCTATGACCACTACTTTCTGCCCTGGAGTAATTTTTCCTTCGATCAGATTGGCCATACCATGGTCCTTCGCTTTTGGACGTACATATATAAATGGCAATGCTAATGCTTCTGCGATAAGCACCCCTTGAGGTATCCCAGCCGTGGCAACTCCTGCAATAGCTTCTACACCCACAAATTTATCTTTTATCAACGCTACTAGCGCTTCTTTGATGAGAGTCCTTGAACTAGGAAACGACAACGAGAGTCTATTGTCGCAATAGATAGGCGAGAGCCATCCTGAAGCCCATTTGAAAGGTTTTGAAGGGCTTAATCGAATAGCACCAATCTCTAACAATGAAAAGGCAACTTGCTCTGCCACAGACAACGTAGTATTTTTTGTTTCCATAATGTAAAGATAGTATTTTTTTTAGCCTAATGTTAATAATTACTTCTTGTTAGTTTGTATTTATTTTAGTGAATTTGTAAATTGTA
>JAYSUZ010000040.1:0-10745 GCA_043718845.1 Cytophagales bacterium | reverse complement strand
CAATAACTTCCAAATCGACTTCTGTAGCATATTTATTAGCCAAAAGCACTTCTCTTACTTGTTCTATAGGGTCTTTTGCTTTGTATTCTTCCAATTCTTCTTTGGTTCTATATTTGGCAGGATCCGACATCGAGTGGCCTTTGTAACGGTAGGTTCTGAATTCTAATAACGTAGGACCATCGCCTTTTCGAGCTCTTTCCGCCGCTTTTTCTACCGCCAAGTGCACCGCTTCAGCGCTCATGCCGTCTACCGGCTCGGATGGAATATCATAGGCTTCGCCAAGGGTATACAACTGCGTTACGTTGGACGTCCGTTGTACAGAAGTTCCCATTGCATACCCGTTGTTTTCAATTACAAAAATAACAGGTAACTTCCATGTCATAGCCATGTTTAAGGCTTCGTGGAATGCGCCTTGACGCACAGCACCATCGCCCATAAAACAGATGCAAAGGTTTTTAGTTTTGTTGAACTTTTCGGCAAAAGCCAAACCCGCACCAAGCGGTATCTGTCCGCCCACAATACCGTGTCCGCCTATGAAGTTTACAGATTTGTCGAAGATGTGCATCGAACCTCCTTTACCTTTAGAACAGCCTGTAATTTTACCGTACATTTCGGCCATTATTACATTAGGGGAAGTGCCCAGCGCAAGCGGAAAGCCGTGGTCGCGATACGAAGTGAGCCACTTGTCTTCTTTCTGAAGTGCAGAAACTGCTCCTGCCGCACAAGCTTCTTGTCCTATATAAAGGTGACAAAAGCCTTTTATCTTTTGCTGACCATAAAGTTGGCCTGTTTTTTCTTCAAATTTTCGAATCAAAACCATGTTCTCATACCAAGAAAGGTAGGTTTCTTTTCCAAATTTGCTAGAGGCATTTACTTTTGCCTTGGGTGTTTCTTTTACGCTTGCCATATTTTTCCTATAAAAAGAAGTCAAAAATAAGTAATTTTAACGTAATGTTCCTAGAAAAGATAAATTTAATAAATTTTAAAAATTATGAAGAAACGGATATACGCTTTTCTTCACAAATTAATATTTTTACAGGCCCCAATGGTGCTGGGAAAACCAATCTATTGGACGCCATTTATAGTATTTCACTGACAAAGAGCGCTTTCAGTGCGGTAGAAAGTAATTCTATAAGACATAAAGAGCGTTTTTTCTCTATTTTAGGGCATTTTTCTAAAAATGGAGTAACCTCTGCCGTTCAATACGATCTGACGGGGCAGAAAAAAATAGTCCGGTTAGACAAAAACCCTTACGACAAATTAAGTGAGCATATCGGCTCATTTCCAGTAGTTTTAGTTACGCCTTACGATACCGACCTGATAAGAGAAGGCAGCGAAGACCGACGAAAGTTCTTCGACTCTATTATTTCTCAACTCGACAGCGCATACCTTTCCGAACTTATTCGCTACAACAATTTATTAAAACAGCGCAACAGCCTGCTAAAACAATTTGCCGAAAGAAATGCCGTAGACAAAGAGCTTATCGATTCCTACAACTATCAATTGCTGAAGTCTGGGAAAATTATTTATGCAAAAAGAGCGGCCTTTATGGTTGACTTTATTCCTTTGTTTAAAGCGCATTATTATAATCTGTCCGACGACAAAGAAACGCCTACATTGGTCTATGAGTCGAAACTCGAAGAGGCTGATTTTGATCAGAAATTTGCTCAGAATCTGAGTAAGGATATTCTGTTGCAGCGCACGGGCATGGGCATACACAAAGACGGCTATGTGTTTTCGCTAAACAGTCATCCCGTGAAAGGCTATGGCTCACAAGGGCAGCAAAAGTCATTTATTATAGCCCTTAAATTGGCGCATTTCGATAGTATTAAAACAAAGAAAAAAATAAAACCAATCCTACTACTCGACGATATTTTTGATAAGCTCGACGATATTCGAATTAATAAACTAATGGAAATGGTAGCACAAGATGCTTTCGGACAATTATTTATAACAGATGCGCGGCCAGAGCATACGAAAAAAATAGTTGCACATATCAAGGCAGAAATTCGTATCTTTCACATCGAAAATGGAGTGGTAAAAGTAGAAAAAAATAGTGATGAAGAGGGATTATTATAACAAGCGCAGTGCCGCAACGTCTCCTTTGAAAGAGGCTATTGACGAAATGCTGAAAGCCTACAAAATAAGTGGGAAGATAAACGAAACGCAGATTATTGCTTCTTGGGAAAAGCTCATGGGAAAAGCGATAGCCGCACGAACAACGGAACTGAAATTTAAGTACAAAAAACTATACATCACCCTAAACTCGGCGCCGCTGCGACAAGAATTGGCTATGTCGAAGTCGAAATTAATAGAATTGTTAAATAAAGATTTTGCAGAAAAAGTAGTAGAAGATGTGATTTTTTTATAATAAAAAAACTGTTGGAAAGTCTTTAAACTTTCCAACAGTTTTTCAAGCAAAAAGCTAAAATTAATTATTCTCCTGTCGACTTCTCATCTGTATTTTCTGGAGTGCCTTCCTCCTTGGGAGCATCAAGATTTTCTTCTGTACCTTCTTCTGTTTTCTCTTCCTCTGTATTTTCCTCTTCGTGAAACTCCTCTTCTACCGGCGGCTTAGGTACTTCTTTTTTCTTACGCCATTCTTGATGTTCTTCTCTTTTTAAATTGGGATCTACAGGAGCCAATACGAGTTTCTTTTTCTTCTTTGGTGCAAACGGACTGAATTGAATTTTTATAACCAGTTGGCTGTACCCATCAGGCCCTTTTTCCAGCGCAGCGCCGTCAAGTCGGTCGGTCAAGGTGAAGGTGTGCGTGAATTCGGGCAGTAGTTGTATTCTTGGGCTAAGTTTAAATTCCAACCCCAGCCCTAACGGAAATACAGGCGCAAGCCCAGAAGCTCCACCCGCAGGACTCACTACGGCTTTGTAGCGGATAAAGCCAATGCCTGAAGTAAGGTATGCCTTAAATTTTTTATCTGTTCTTCTGTCTTGAGCTTTTCTGATGATATCGTCGATAAAATAGAGTCTTCCATATACATTGAGGCCCCAGTCCGAACCTGTGTAGGAAAGTCCTAGGGAGTCTACCGATTTTCCACTCAGGGTTAAGTATTGAAATTCTGCTCCTAATGCAGTTCTAGGCCATAATTTATAGTTTGCACCAACGCTAAGCGCAAGACCAGGATTGCCATAAAGACCCTTTATCAAATCTCCAGTGGGAAGGCTTGTGCCTAATCCGCCGGTGAATGAAAGTGGCCCTCGGTAGTAGTAGGAGTCAAAAAAACCGGAATACTCTCGTTCTTTGCTTATTCCCTGACCATTTGCTAAGTATGTAACACAAAGCAATAATAAAGCGAAAAAGGCACCTCTTCTTTCTGATTTATTCATTTTAATCGCTGTTCAATTTATCAAATGTAAATAAATAAAAACAAATTTCTATCTTTGCCCATATTGAATTGTTTAAATGAGCCCAATAAAAAAGATTAATTACTATAGTGCACGCCTCAAGACATACTATGAAACAACACATATAGTAGCGATCAAAAATCTTAAATTGCGCTATAAGAACTCAATGCTTGGGTTTTTATGGACGTTGATTAATCCGTTGTTCATGCTTTCTGTTTTTGTCTTTATTTTCAGCCATGTTATAAACGGCATAGACAATTACCCCTTATACGTGCTCTCAGGGCTTATTTTCTGGAATTTCTTTTCTACGTCATCCAATCAGATGCTGGGGAAAATAGTAGAAAGTGGTGGTATTTTAAAATCTGTCAATATTCCTCCTATAATATTTCCGTTGGCTTCTTTAATGTCAAATTTTATCAATTTCCTGTTAACGCTAATCCCGTTCCTCGGTCTTATGATTTATTTTGGATTTCGACCTGATTTTATAACCTTATTAATCATCCCTACATTAGCCCTGTTTGTCGTTTTTACCTTTGCCTTTTCGCTTATTTTATCTTGTTTTAATGTGTATTTCAGAGACGTAGAAATGTTTTGGACTACGATTACACCTGCGTTGTTTTATGCTACACCTGTTGTGTATGCTGCACCGCCAGAGATGGGGTTATTTCTTACGTTAAACCCATTTGCTCATTTTATGGAGTTGGTAAGGGATATTTTATATAAAAGTCAGTTCGAAAACCTGCACGACGAGATGTGGGCAGATATTTCTTATCGTTTTGTAAGTACTTCCATTATTACCCTAATCGTTGTCGTTATTAGCCTCGTGGTGTATAATAGACTGAGAAAAGGATTTATCTCTAATTTCTAGCACCCTATTTCTAAGCACCCTATGAGTACTCTAACTAAAAAAGAAATAGCGATTAAAGCCGAAGGGCTGGAGGTAAGTTTCTTAATTCAGAAACAAGGCATTACCTCTATAAAACAGTATTTATTATCTTTTGGAGGACAAAAGATGTTTGAAAAAAAGACAATATTGAAGGGTGTAGATATTGAAATTTACAAAGGCGATTGTTTTGGACTTTTGGGCAAAAACGGCTCTGGCAAAAGTACTTTATTGCGGGCATTGGCAGGTATTATAACACCAGAGCGCGGCACCGTAACGATAAACGGACGAATAGCGCCGCTGTTGGCATTGGGCGTGGGATTGGAGATGGAAATGTCGGGTATTGAAAATATACGCCTATGCTGCACGCTGATGGGCCTGAGCAAGCGGGAGATTTCAGAAAGCCTAGACGCGATTGTCGAGTTTTCCGAACTCGGTAAAGATATTGACATGCAGGTAAAACGATATTCCTCGGGAATGATGGCGCGGTTGGCATTTTCAATGGTAGTAGCTACCAATCCAGAGATATTAGTAGTAGACGAAGCCCTTGCCGTAGGCGATATGGGCTTCCAAGCCAAATGTGTGACCCGTATTAATGAATTGAGAAGTGGAGGCGCTACTATTATTTATGTTTCGCACAATTATGAAGAAATAAAAAAACTTTGCAACAGGGCGGCGTGGCTAAAAGACGGTGTAATAGTGAAGATGGGAGATGTGAACGAAGTGGGTGATGCCTATATTGCACAATTTAATTCATAGAATAAAGTTAGAATTCGAAGGCGACTCAATCGTTTAGTTTTCTTAAATAAGTTACAGCATAAGTATGCAAATATCCGGCTTGTGGCGAATTCGTCATTTATACCACTATTGTAGAAATTTTAAGGTTTTAAAAATCGGAAAACGTTTTTTGAAATATTTTCTAAATAGATCGAATGAATGGTTGGCAAGTCATAAGCGTGTAACGGAAGGTGTTAATATTATAGGCTATGCCAAAGGTGATTTTGGGTTGGCAGAACACGCCAGACTCGTTACGCATGCCATGAATTCGACTACGGTACCTTTTTGCGTAAACGACACCGTAGACCCAGGAGGGCATACGCAGACAAACGAAGGCATTCGCCAATTTATTCAGAAAAAAAATCCTTATAAAATAAATCTTTTCTGCTACAACGCTTCTGAAATAGTGGCCTATATGCATGCTCCCAAAGGAGGCATAGCGCAGCGCAAACATTATAATATTGGCTACGGCTATTGGGAGTTGTCCGAATTTCCGACGGAGTGGACAAAACAAAACAATTACTTAAAAGAACTTTGGGCGCCTTCTACCTTTATAAAAGAAGTACTCGAAAAGTCTACGGCGCTTCCTGTTCATTATATGCCCATAGCGGTTGATTTTGAAAGCCCTGTTGGCTACTCTCGACAGGGCTTTAACCTTCCAGAAAACAAATTTCTATTCCTATTCACCTTCGATTTATCCTCCTACATCGCAAGGAAAAATCCTCAAGCGGTGATTGATGCTTTTACACAAGCGTTTCCAACAGCGAAAAACGAGGAGGTGTGCTTGGTAATTAAAATTAACAGTTTAAAATCGAAGCCCGAACATTTTCACAAACAACAGGCGCTACTCGACAAGATAAAAGTGGACCCTCGGATAATACTGATAGATGAAATAGTGGATCGGAATACTATTCTTGGATTAATAAATGTATGTGATGCCTACGTATCGCTGCACCGATCAGAAGGGTTTGGATTGGGGATGGCAGAAGCTATGAAAATGGGAAAAGTAGTGATTGCTACACATTATTCAGGCAACAAAGATTTCATGAACGAGCACAATTCCTGTCCCGTAAAATACAAGCTGGTAAGAGTGGCAGAGGAGGAGTATTGTTTTGTGGAAAGAGATGCAGTATGGGCTGAGCCAGATATTGAGCATGCCGTTTATTATATGAAGAAGGTGTTTACGGAGCGCGAATTTGCCGCTAACATTGGTCGCGTGGCTAGGGACTATATAAAAGAACACCATTCTTTCAATGCAATTGGGCTGAATTACAAACATAGAGTGGCCGAAATCTTGAAAGGGTAATTTGTCGATGTACGTTGTTTTTACGTAATAAATAATGTAAAAGTGAATCAAGAGTGCTATATTTGTACTCAGATTATTAATTTTAAACTAGCTATTAGCGCCTATACTATACTATGAAAATACCTGGTTGGTGGAGAGTACGTCATTTTTATAACGATGTACAAACCAATTTCGGAGAAACGGTTGTTTATCCTGTTCGTTTTTGGATTTCCAAAAAGAAAATGATGCTAAAGATTCACAATAAAGTGATTCTGCGTGGCGTAAATATCATTGGTTATGCTAGAAAGGATTTTGGAATTTCTGAACACATGAGACTTGTTACAAAAGCGGTCAACACAACCGAAATAGCGTTCTGCTTGAATGACGAAGGGGAGGTCAATCTGCATTCGGAAAATAACGAAGAGGTGAGTGCATTTATAAAAACGGAGAATCCCTATCGTATAAATTTATTTTGTTTTAACTCCGACCAAACCATTCGTTATATGAAGTCGAGTGAAGGCCTTACCGCTTTGTATAAACATTATAATATAGGATACGGCTATTGGGAGTTATCGATGTACCCAAAGGAATGGTTGGTCCAGAATGAATACTTAAATGAGATATGGGCACCTACCCGATTTATAAAAGAAGTGATCGAAAAGACCACTAAACTCCCTGTTTTTCATATGCCTATTCCAGTAGATTTTATACTACCCGAAGGCTATACAAGAAGTAGTTTTAAACTGCCTGAAAATGTATTTCTGTTTTTATTTACGTTTGACATGTCTTCCTTTGTCAACAGAAAAAATCCTCAAGCAGTTATACAAGCCTTTATCCAGGCGTTTCCAATAGAGCGCAAGGACGAAGTTTGTTTGGTTATCAAAGTGAATAGAATTAGATCTATTGAAGAGCAAACACGTAATTTCAAGAGATTAGTAGAGCAGGTTGCGTTTGATTCGAGGATTGTATTGATTGACGAACTGTTAGATCGTTCCGCTATCTTAGGACTTATTCAGGTCTGTGATGCTTACGTTTCGCTTCACCGATCGGAGGGGTTTGGCCTTGGTATGGCAGAGGCTATGAGAATGGGGAAAGCCGTAATTGGAACCGATTATTCGGGCAATACCGATTTTATGAATGAAACGAATTCTTGTCCAGTGAAGTACACTTTAATTCCTGTAAATAAATCAGAATATTGTTTTGTAGAGGACGGTGCAGAATGGGCAGACCCTGATAGCGAGCATGCCGCTTACTATATGAGAAAAGTGTACGAAGATAAGGCATTTTACAGCAGCATAGGAAAGGCTGCCAAGACCTATATTGAAGAACACCACAATCTTAAGGTAATTGGGGCGCATTATCAAAAACGAATAAAGGAGCTATTATAATTCTAATGGAAGATAGTAAATGCGGCATCTTTTGTTGTAAAGCACTCTTTACTTATCTCCCAAGTCGATTTTATCGCCGAGAGAATGTGCTGTTTTAGTGATATCTGACGATGGTTTTAGGTAGTTGGAAATCGTAATTTCTTCTATAATGCCTCTAAATGGTCTATTCATCAAAAACCAATTGGCTACCATTATTGGCATATCGCTGTCTTCTAGTGTTGATTGAGCCATCGAGTCTTCGCTTATTTTTATGCCATTGTCGAAAACCATAATTTTGTTGTGTTTTACAATGTCAAATTCAATCACTAGGTAGTGCCATTTATGAGGGGATAAAGAAAATTTTATATTTGGACTAATCCAACGCTTTCCATCTCCATAACCGAGGGTGTAACTATTCCTATCGTTGCTGCCATCTTGCTGAACAACGAATCCTTGATAATTTTTTGTGCCAGGATGGTTCCCAATAAGAAGGGCATTTTGTACCTGTTCTTTATGAGGGTTGATAATCATCTCAATGGTTAGGTCTTTTCTAAAAGATACCGTATCAAGTACAATAATTTCTTCGGAAGCACCCATTTCTACCGCAAATCCATTAAGCCCGTTTACCACTTTTTGATAGTTTGAAGTGGTGTATTTTTGTTTTGAATAATCAAAAATATAGCCAAATTTATTGATCCGAAGACTATGTATTGTAGGCTCTATAGAAGGGATTAGTTGAAGCGTAGTAGGCAACGCATTGCTAAAATAATTTTCAACGATACTAGATTTGTATGCCGAAGCTATTTTCGATTGAGCAGCTTCTTGAGATGAAAAATAAATTGAATTAAAATCAAGATTATCAGAGAAGGATGGAATGGTATACAATACCCAGTCATGGGTGGATTTCTTTACAGGTAATACGGTCAGTAAGGAAGAAAAATCGGAAAATTGAACGGCTCCATTTTTCTGAATACTATTGGTTTTCGCATTTACTGTAGTATAGAAAATATCGCCAACAACAAAAGCTTTGCATTGGCTTACGTTAATAATAGGGGCTTTATCTAATAAAGGAGAAATGATTACTTCATTGATTCTGCCAAAGAGAGCGACACCTCTTTTTTTGTCTGTGTAATTATAATATTTTAAGATATAGATCGCCTTGTCTTGAAAATGTTGTGCTACTACTTTATTTTGGTTTTCTTTAGTGTTTGTACTGTCTGATAAGTTTTTCGCAAGCGTCTTCATATAAGAAGCCGTACTTACGATTTCATATTTTTTGCCCAGCAACCAGAAATAATATTCCCTTCGATCCCACGCTGATTCAGAGTCTGTAAGTATAGTGGCTCCTTCTGGTATGTCATCAATCAATCCATTCGTTAAGGCACACTCAATAATAGCCATCTGACGATAGCCATAGAGGTTCATCTGTTCTGCTACAAGTCGATTACATAAAATATTTAGCAAACTAATACTCGATACTATACTGATAAATCCAATCGCAATAATCTTTTGAGTGATAAGCGTTCGTTTCGATATAAAATGCCTATTCAAAAGCACTATAAAAAAAGCAAATATCGAAATCGCGCCAAAATATTCTAGGTATACTTGTAGATAACTAGTACCTATCGGCGTTGCTTGATGTTTGGCCGAGGTCGAAATCATAATTGCAGGAAATACCATAAGCGTAAAACCAAAAAGGCCAAGAGCCCACAAATTTTTTAATCTTGGAATCGTTTTTGAAATTGAAAACAAAAGGTAGCCGTATAGGCACGTAATAATAATATCAGCAAAATCTAAGTGTGCTACTACTTCTTTGAAAGAAAAGAAGTGCTTGTTATTGAAGAAATATAGGAGTGGAATAGAGCCTGCGGTCTGAATTAGGACTGTTATACAATACACTAAGGGTTCAAAATCTAGGGCGTACGGATTTCCTTTTTCAAAAGGAATAGAAGCCCGAAAATAAATCGACAGCGTTATCATTAAAAGAGACAATGCTAAAAACACCCATGACCTTTTAATACTCGTAATTAGCACTGTTGATACAGTTCTTTTGAATTGTTGCTCCAGTGGCTGAGCCAAGGCTACAATAAAGTGTAGAGCGCAAAGAACATAAGTAATTTCGTAGGTTAATAATGCAATCAAATACAAGACAGCCGATAAAATTAGCGATCTTTTTTTATTATCCAGAAGGTATTTCTTAAAAAAGATAAGCGATACTAGTATTTCTAATAGCACCAAGGGGAGCATAAAATGGAAAGCTAATATGGGGTCGTGTGCGATTCTGAACTGAAAAAAGGAAACGACAGTCAGCATTAATAGATATGAAAAATGCTTTGACCCAAAGAGTAGTCGTACCAAATAGCCAAATGCTAGAATGTCTAGAAAGACTACAATTAGGGTGATGATTTTGTAAAGGAGAAGCGATTTTACGACTGCAAAAACGGTGTAGGCATAAAAAGCAAAAGGGAATATCCGCCCTAATTCTAAAAACCAACGATCAAACCAAATGTGCCAAGAAAGCTGTAGGATATTCATTCCTAATAATTCAGCATCGGCATTGGCTGTTACATTCAGGACATCGTCAGCAAAATACCCTGTATTCAAAAGGGGGAATAAGGCATAAAGGGTATATATTAAAATAAAGAAAAGAAGGAGTAGGTCATTTTTCTTAAGGATCAATTCGTTAATTATTTTTTTCACTAGGCTGCCTGTATTAATCGGATTTTCTTGGCGGTTATAAAAATCAAAGGTATAAATAAATTTGATCTTTATATGGGTTCGTGGAATTTTTATTATAATTTTCCGATTACTTCTTCACTCAATCCTGTTAGTTTAATGATATCTTCCATTTTGAGCCCAATCTGTTTTGCATTTTTAGCAATTTCTAGTTTTCCTTCCATCATGCCTTCCAGCTTTCCTTCCAGTTTTCCTTCATCAAAAGCCGTGTCGATAACTCCTTTCAAATCACGGTAGGCTTTTAAGCTGTTTTCGTAATGGTCAAGTTCAAGGGTTCCGTATTTTGCAATTTCGGCTTTCTCAAATGCTTTCGAGAATATTTCGTCGTTGAAAAT
>JAYSUZ010000390.1:0-2567 GCA_043718845.1 Cytophagales bacterium | reverse complement strand
CCCGCCGAAAGGGTTGATTTTGTTGATATTCTTAGATTGTAAGCGTAATGCAACGCCGCATTGGTCTTACTAATATAGGGACCTTCTTTTAAACTATTCGCCAACAGTCCAAGTTGATGCCGCTTTCTAATTTTTACAAACCCACTAAAATCCACAAAATAAACATCGCTAAATAAATTCAAATACCGTTGATGTAAAACATTTACGGAACCTTTTTGGTCATCGTTCAATCGGTTTAAAGCATGTGTATTGGCAAGGAATGTAGAATGTTTTAGTTCGGGGTAAGAACTTACTTTATTATTCTGAGCAGATAGATACCCAATGCAAAAACTACATATAACCGCAATAAGTAGTACTATTTTTTTCATAAACCGCTATCCTATTCCTTTCTTTTTTTGAAAACAAGATAAGAATAGATACGTTAATAATTATATTTTTAGCATATTAAATATAATTATTTTATTTAATAATAATTAACGATTAAAAATGAAGATAATTCCATTACTCAAAGTTATCTTAATAAGAATCACCATTCATTTGTCTAAAAATACCCTATTAAAAAACGGAGGTATTGAATTATTTAACATTAACACTATTCATAGTTCTTTCCATCCCAATAGTACAAAAAGACAACACCGCTTCACATGATTTATCTATAAAAATGGGCAATTCGGCAGCGTCGCCCGAATCAAAATTTCCAAGTACATAATCCACTTGTCTCCCTTTAGAAAAATCGCCACCTACTCCAAACCTCAATCTTGGGTATACATCCGTGCCCAATAATTCCTGAATATTCCCCAAACCATTATGCCCCCCATTAGAACCTTTTGGGCGCAAACGGAGCTTTCCAAACGGCAAAGCGATGTCGTCTGTTATCGTAAGTGTATTTTCAATAGGAATATTCAATTCTTTCATCCAATAATTCAGCGCCTTACCGCTAAGATTCATATACGTGGTAGGTTTTATTAAATGGATTTTTCTGCCTTTGTAGTTAAACTCCGTCCTAAAAACGAAGCGGTCTGAATCAAAAGTAACCGCATGCTCTTTGGCAAGTTTATCCACTACCATAAATCCTATATTATGTCTGGTCAACGCATATTCGGGACCTATATTGCCTAGGCCACAGATTAGATAGTTCATAGAACAAAATTAGAAAATAAAAACCACCAAATAGCTTTTTTATAACACGTTTAAATAAAAATATCCTACCGTTTTAGGAAGGATATTTTTATCAAAACAAATAATTACACCTTATTTTTTAGCACCTTTAGCTGCTTTTGCACCTTTAGCGTCTACTGTTTCAGCTTGTTTCAACTCTCTTGTAGATACAACACTAGCCAATGGAATTGATTTAGAGTTAAGGATGGTATAGTTTCCTAATTTCACATCACTTACTTTTACTGATTTCCCTACTTCCAACGTTGTAACGTCTACTTCAATAAAATCAGGAAGATTTGCAGGAAGTGATTTTACTGTTACTTTTTTTAATTTAGTAACCAATTTACCACCTTTAATAACACCCGCTGGAGTACCAACAAGTTTAATTGGAATATTAATTTTTACAATTTTATCTGCAAGTAACTCAAGAAAGTCAACGTGAAGGATTTGCTCATTTACAGGATGAAATTGAACATCTTGTAATATACAGTTGTATTTTTTGCCATCTACTGTCAAATCTACCGTATGCACATCTCCTGAATAAATCAAGTCTCTAAAAAGAAACGCTGGAGTGTGAAAATGTACTTGTTCTGTTCCACCATATAATACGCATGGAACGTTGGTTTCTTGTCTCAGTTGTTTGGCTTCAACTTTACCGAGATTTGCTCTTTTAAACCCTATAATCTCTAATGATTTCATAATGTTTTTTTTATTTATTAAAGTTGCAATGCTCCTGCGCATCCTGGCTTCGTTGATTGTTAATGCAGGAATTATCTTTTTCCTATTTGTTCTATAAGCTTAAACTATAAATAGTGAACTTATAGAATCGTTGTCTTGTAATTTTCGTATCGCTTTTGCGAAAAGTTCGGACACTGTCAATACTTTTATTTTATGACTTTCTCTTTTCAATGGAATCGTATCCGTTACTACTAATTCTGTCAACATTGAACCTTCTATATTTTCATATGCTTTACCAGACAAAACCGCATGCGTACAAACAGCTCTAACACTTATAGCACCTTGATCCATAAGTAATTGAGCTGCTTTGCTCATCGTTCCTCCTGTATCTATGAGATCATCTACCAACACAACATTAGCACCTTCTACATTGCCTATCAATTGCATAGAAGCTACTTCGTTGGCTCTTTTTCGGTGTTTATCAATAACAACTAAATCCTTCTCCATTATTTTAGCAAAACCTCTCGTACGACCTACGCCGCCTACATCAGGAGATGCTAAAATTAAATTATCTAGATTTAACGTACGTAAATAAGGAACAAAAATTGCTGCTCCATCTAAGTGATCTACTGGAAAATCAAAAAAACCTTGAATTTGACCTGCATGCAAATCACATGTCATCAGACGATCTGCTCCAGCAGCAGAAAGCAAATTTGCCACTAACTTAGCAG
>JAYSUZ010000389.1:0-5567 GCA_043718845.1 Cytophagales bacterium | reverse complement strand
TTTAAAGCCTTCGCTTGCACAACGACCTTGATAGACCTACTATCATCTTTTATACAACATTAAATAAACTTACAAACGTTTATTTATTCACGGCACACTAGGACAAAGCACGGAGTGGAGGTTCTACTCATAACACACTTAAAAAATTAATTTCACACATTTTTAACATTCAAATACGATACCCTAGATTTTTAACTATGCTGTTTTGCATAGCAGCAGAACAACATAAATGTTATTCAACAATGCGTAATAGAGTCGTAAACAATCCCAAACGGAAAATATTCCTTTTTGAATAGTATTGGGTAAAACACTAGCCACAAATGGAAATATTAAAAAATAGCGAAGTAGAATTGTACAGAAAACCGAATAGTACACCAAAAAATTCACTATTTCAAAATTCGCTTTGCAGCAAATGTAGTAGCAAGTACTACAAAAAGCACTACTGAGATAGAACTCAAAGGCATTAAAATAGCGGCCACTAAAGGCGTAAGAAGTCCTTGCACGGCAAAAAATAATCCAACAGCATTGTACACTAGCGATACTACAAGACTCGCCTTTATAATGGTTACAGAGGCTTTTGAAAACTCGATAAAGGCACCTATTGATTTTATATTATTACCTTCTAAAATTCCATCACAGGCAGGTGAAAAATTATATACATCTTCCGAAACCGACAACCCAATATCTGCCATTTTTAAAGCTCCGGCATCGTTCAGTCCATCTCCCAACATTAAAACAGTCCTTCCACTCGCTTTCAATTGTTGGATGTAGTTCAGCTTGCCTGTTGGGCTTTGGTTGAAATGAAGATTCTTGTCCTCTCGAAAATACCTTTGCAAAAAAACTCTTTCTTTGTCTTGGTCTCCTGACAATAAGTGCAATCCATACTTTCCTACAAGCTTAGAAAACATGGCATCAATACCGTCTCTGTATTTATTAATAATTACAAAATAACCCTTCACTACGCCATTAAAAGAGAAATAGACGCGAGATTCGTTACTATCGTTTTCATTTTCCAAACCCACCCAAAAAGCAGTTCCTAATTCAATTTGATTTCCCGCTACCAAACAGAAAATGCCTTTTGATGTTACTTCCGTGAAATGCTCTGTATCCAGAGACTCCGCTTTTATGTCGTTATAAATTGCTTTGCTTAAAGGGTGTGTAGATTGGCGTGTAGCAGATTTAATATACGTCAGTAAATTTTGCGTCAAATCTGCGCCAACAAATTTTACCGAAGCGGTATCCGGTTGTGTAAGTGTACCCGTTTTATCAAATACTATCGTATCTATTTCGGAAATTTTCTCTATGGTATCGGCGTTCTTTAAATACAATCCTTTTTTGCCAAGCTTACTCAAACTATTTCCTAACGCAAATGGCAGTGAAAGCGCCAAGGCACATGGGCATGCCACTAATAATACTGAAGTTACCGAAAATGCTATTTTCGAAGGATCTACCAATGACCACCAAATCAATGTAAGCAGCGCAACCAGAATTGTGCCATAGGTAAAATATCTGCTAAACGATAAAACAAAAGAAGACAGATACGCATTGTTTTCCTTTTTGAAAACATCTTTATTCCACAATTGCAACAGATAACTTTGAGAAATTTCTTTCTCAACGGTGAGTAGAAGGCTTCCTCCTATTTGCCTGCCCCCAGCATAAATTAGGTCTCCCATCTTTTTAGTGATAGGTGCTGACTCTCCTGTAACAAAACTATAATCGACATAAGCAGCAGCACTATTTAAAATGGAATCAGCTGGAATTATTTCCTGATTTCTTACCACTATTCTATCCCCTACCTTCAGCTCTCTCAATGAAACAAAATGTTCTACACCCTCTACTACCTTTAGTACAGAAACTGGGAAATAAGATTTATAGTCTCTTTCAAAAGAGAACGAATCATAGGTCCTTCGTTGATACCATTTTCCTATTAACATGAAAAATAATAGACCTGTAAGCGAATCAAAATAACCGGGCCCTATATGTAGGAGTACTTCATAGACACTACGTATAAAAATAGCCGATATACCTAATGAAATCGGAACGTCCAGATTTAATTGTTTATGCCTTAGCCCATAGAAAGCAGAAATAAAAAACTCCTGTGCCGAATAAAAAACTACAGGCAATGCCAAAAATAAATTCAGATATCGGAACAGGTATTGAAACGCAGAATCTTTGATCTCATCCATACCAAAGTAATCAGGAAAACTAAGCAACATAATATTCCCTGAACAGAACGCCGCTAATCCCATTTTATAATAAATACTTCTATCTATTTTTTTGACTTTTTTTTGCTCATAACTTTCTAAGTTTATCTCAGGAGTATAGCCAAATGAATCCAATACTTCTACAATTGCTCTCAACGAAACGATCTGCTTGTCGTAGGAAAGGCTTAATTCACGTTTTATAAAATCTACACTCGATGTACTAACACCTTCTTTAAGCTTATGAAGATTTTCAAGAAGCCAAATGCAGGAAGCGCAATGAATTTTTGGGATATGGAAACTAATGCGCGCGTGAGTACCTTCGTTGAACGTTAAAAGTTTGGCTACAATTTCTTCGTTGTCGAGGAACGCAAAGCGCTCTTGTACTCGTGCTTTAATCTTAATGCCAGGGTTATTTTCCAAATCATAATATGCACAAAGCCCATTTTCACTGAGCAACTCGTACACTGTTTTGCACCCATCACAACAAAAGGACTTAGAATCCGCCACCGTTATTAAAGTAATGCAATCGTCTCCACAATGATAACATTTAGTATATTCCTGAAAGACAACCTTCGACATAAAACAAAGATGCATTTTTGAACATCCATAAAAAATGACAAGAATCAACTTTTAAACTGATTTGAAATAGCTAAAATTCTAATTTTTCATATTCTTCAACTTTCCTTCATTTACAATAGTAATAGTACTTCCACTTATTTCTATCAGTCCTTCTTCCTTAAAATCGGAAAGGGTTCGAATTACCGTCTCCTTTGACGCTCCAGTAATAGAAGCAAGGTCTTCCCTCGAAATGGGTATGCTAAACATTCCTGTTTCATTTTCTTTATGATAACTTTTCTGAAGCATTAACAAAGATTCTGACACTCTTTTTCTTACTGAATTATAAGCCAGTTTCAATAAGCGATTTTCTCCTTCAATTACATTAGAAGAAAGCATTTTTATAAATTTTGCAGCGATGTCAGGATTGCTGAATAATAATGCGAAAAATTCTTGCTTAGGAATAATACAAATTTCACTTTCATCCATTGTCATAGCAGAGTCTGAATAGTACGCATCTTCCAAGAGACTCATATAACCTATAAAATCACCGTCTTTATGAAGTCCAACAATATATTCCCGCCCATCTTCATTTGTTTTATACGTTTTTACTTTCCCTTTTACAACAAAAAATAAAGAATTCGAACTGTTCCCTT
Source organism: Cytophagales bacterium (assembly GCA_043718845.1). Lineage (GTDB taxonomy): Bacteria > Bacteroidota > Bacteroidia > Cytophagales > Cytophagaceae > JANYCO01. Next base: position 2,152 of record JAYSUZ010000389.1, on the reverse strand, counting down.
CTGTATATAAGCTTTGCCTTTTTTTGAATCTACTTATCCTTCTCTGATCGGATATTAAAAGCTCTAATTCCTTTAACCCTCTAGCCTTTAAAGAAATTTCATTTAGTGCTTCAACCGTAACAGTACTTTTATTTTTGAATAATTCATTTTTCTTAAACCTAATTTCTACCGCTTCTAATAGATCTAAATCGTCGAATGGCTTTGTAATATAATCGTCTGCACCGAGATTCATGCCCTTCCTAAAATCCGCTTTTTCCGTTTTGGCTGTCAGAAAAATAAAAGGGATAGAAGCTGTTTCCTCCTTTTTACTTAACAAATGAAGTACGCCATAGCCATCCAATTCAGGCATCATTATATCACAGATAATCAAGTCTGGTTTATTCAATTTTGCCAACTCAACACCTATCTTACCATTTTCGGCCGTAATCACTTTGTAATTTGAAAGCTCGAGAATTTCGGCTGTATTTTCTCTTACTTCAAAATTATCTTCTATCAACAGGATTGTTTTCATAACTTTTATTTAAAAGGGAATTGTAATAGTAAACGTTGTTCCTTTATTTAGTTCACTTATGAAACTTATTTTACCATTGAGTAAATCAATATATTTTTTAATAATATTTAACCCAAGCCCTGTACCTTGAATATTCTGAGCATTCTGAGCTCTAAAAAACCTACTAAATAAATGCTTTTTATCTTCCTCTGGGATTCCGATACCTTCATCTTTTACTAAAATATCAAGATGATTTTCGTTTATCGTGGTAGAAAATTCAATTATTTTTCCCTCCGCAGAATACTTAATTGCATTTGAAAGTAAATTAATAAAAATATTTTTAAGTAAATTTTTATCCAAATGAATTTGCGAATCCTCTCCAAAATGTCTGTATTGAATGATTTGTTTATTTTTCAAAACCATATTCATTTCTTCTACTACCTCATCGGAAAGCTCTTTGATATTAAACGCTACAGGAGCATTCATAACCATCCCCTCTTCCAGACGACTAAGTGAAAGGAAGTCGTTCAGAATGCCTGTAAGATTGGCCACAGACGATTTTATTCGATGAACATGCTTCATTCTCTTTTCCTCATCTTTAGGGTCATTGTATTTAGAAATTAGCGATACCGATGAAAGTATTGTACTCAATGGCGTCCGAAATTCATGAGAAGCCATCGTTACGAACCTAGATTTCATTTCATTCAATTCCATCTCCTTTTTCAAGGCATCCTTCACTTTTCGAAGTTCAGAAATATCGTGAATAATTCCTGTAAATATTTTTCTGCCTTCCAATTGCACTTCACTAATACTAAGCAAAAAAGGGAACGTTGTGCCGTCCTTCTTTTTCCCTATTACTTCTCGTCCCTTTCCAATAATTTTTCCTTCGCCGGTAGAATGATAATTAGAAATATACTTGTCATGACTACTCTTGTCAGGCTCTGGCATCAATATTTTTATATTGTTACCAAGAAGCTCCGCTTCGGTATAACCAAATAGCTTTCCCGCAGCAGGGTTTAAAGACTCTATAGTGCCTCTGCTGTCTATCGTTATAATGCCATCTACAGCTGTTTCGATGATTGCTTTCAATCTTGATTCTGTATCAAATTTATTATTTGGCTCTTGGGGCATATTCGGGTATTTCAATCCTGTAAATCTATACACTGCGTGCGATATATTCAATAGAATTCTTAATTATTACCCTATAATCCACCTAATCTATTCAAAAGTCGGCAAAAAAAATATTTTACAAAATGATATCTACTATTTTAAAAGATGATAGGAATCAGTTTTTAGCAAATTGAGCTTTAAATTACTTTGGAAAAAAGTTCTGTAGTGGAACCTTTCTTGTGCATCCTATCGTCAAAGGCCATACAAATATTTCGGATGAAGGCGCGCCCTATTTCTGTAACATGGAGGCCGTCGTCCCCTATAAAGAGTAACCCATCTTCTTTCATACCCTGCAGCCTCTCTAATGCCTCCTGAATGCCCGCAAAAGAGAGTTCTTTCCATGACGTTTTCATCCTACACATAATATTTAAAATATGTTGCCTTATGACGGTGTCCTCTTCTGTTAAAAGGTGTCCTCTAAAAACTGGTATGTGACCATTTTTTACTTCGCGAATATATTCTTCCACTGTTTTTATGTTTTGTGCAAAAGCA
>JAYSUZ010000388.1:0-2572 GCA_043718845.1 Cytophagales bacterium | reverse complement strand
ATTGCTTGTTGTAAGTGCAAAAATGAACAACAAGGTGCTTAAGTAAGTAAGTATTTTCATAGTATTAAATTGAATAATCCGCAATGTTTATTTTTTATTAAATCCACGAAGTTTTATTTCGGTCATTTTTTTCTTAGTGACGATGGCGAAATCTCCGTTCATCATCCAATCATAATAAGCCGGATCTTTTTTTAGAACGTCTTCTACTTTCAATCCTTTGTGTTTTCCAAAATTAAAAAGTTCTTCTCTTTTTTCATTGAATACCATTCGCCCTGCAAGGTCCACAAGTTTATCAAACGACAAGGCGTGCAACACGGCCATGTCGTTTTTGACAAGTTCGGTTTCATTGCCTTTTGCATCTTTCACTTTTCGACCTTCGTATTTCGTGACTTGAGCTTTTAATACTTCATAGGTTGCCATGGTATCCTTTTCTGCATTATGCGCTCCTTCAAGCTCTTTGTTACAATAAAACTTATAGGCAGCCGTCAATGTGCGAGGCTCCATCATATGGAAAATGCGTTGAGCATCTACGAGTTTTCTATTGTTAATATCAAAATCTACCGATACCCGGTTAAATTCTTCCATCAAAAGAGGGATGTCGAATTTTATGTGATTAAATCCTGCCAAATCGCAACCTTGAAGAAACTGAGCAAACGTAGTGGCTACTTCTGCAAACGTAGGACTGTCTGCTACATCTTTATCGTAAATGCCATGAATCATACTGGATTCAATAGGGATTGGTATCGTAGGGTTTATTCTGCTAGATTTGGTGCTAATCTCCTGATTGGGCATTATTTTTACCACCGCTATTTCTACAATACGGTCTTTCGAAACATTTGTACCTGTAGTTTCAAGGTCAAAAAAAGCAAGTGGTTTTTGTAGGTTGAGCATTTTCGTTAGGGGTAGTATTTTGTAGTGTGTTAAATGTACTTAATCTTCAATAATTTCTTTTGCAAGCGCTTTAATATCAAGACCGCCGAAATTTCCTGAACTCATTAGCAATAAATTTTTATTATTCCAGTCGATAGAAAGCAGGTGTTCGGATAGTTTTTTATTGTCGGTAAATACTTTTAAATCCTTACTGTTAAACGCTTCTAGGATGTCTTTTTCAGAGATATCCTCTAGTTTTTTATGTTTTACCGTTTCAGGGCTAAAATAGACAACAGGGAAGTCTGCGGCTTTCATAGCGTCTTTGTATTGCGCTAAAAATTCTTTATTTAAACTACTGAACGTATGCAATTCAAGAACGGCCACTAAATCTTTACGTTCATACTGTTTTTTGACAGCATTAGTCGTCGCTTTTACTTTTGATGGCGCATGTGCAAAGTCTTTAAAAACGACAGTGCTGTAGTTCTTATTCAATAATTCAAGTCTATTCGAAGCGCCTTTAAAAGAGCGTATGGCTTGATAAAATAATTCGTCTGTGATTCCTATTTTATTGCATACCGCTTTGGCGCCACTTAGATTTCTCATGTTGTGCTTTCCAAAAATATGCAAGGGTATTTTCCCAAAGTCTGAAATAAGATAGGTAATACCATCTATAATGTCATTTTTATGTGCATCGTATTCGATACTTTGGACATCATCTCTTTCTTTTTTACAGATATAACTTGCAAAATCGTCGTTTTCGGAATAAATCAGAATACCGCCTTTTGGACTAGCTTCGGCGAATGCCTCAAATTGCTTTACATATTCATCAAAAGTAGGATAAACGTTTATGTGGTCCCAAGCGATACCACTGATTAGGCCTATATGGTGGTGGTAGTGTAGGAATTTAGGCGCTCTATCAAGTGGCGAAGAAAGGTATTCATCGCCTTCTAAAATAATAAGAGGGGCTTCTTCGGTCAATTTAACCATCGTGTCAAAACCCTCTATCAAAGCACCTACCATATAGTCGAAGGACCTGTTGTGGTACTTTAAAACATGAAGAATCATAGACGTAATGGTGGTTTTGCCGTGGCTGCCAGCTATTACAACTCTCTGTTTGTCAATACTCTGCTGGTATATATATTCGGGATAAGAATATATCTTAAGTCCAAGTTCTTGGGCTTTAAGCAATTCAGGGTTATCAGCCCTAGCGTGCATACCAAGGATAATAGCATCTATAGCGGTAGTAATTTTCTCTGGAAACCAACCTAGAGCTGCGGGTAAAATTCCCGCCTTTTCTAGTCTTGTTCTAGAAGGTTCAAAGAGTTCATCGTCAGAACCTGAAATGATAAACCCTTTGTTATGAAGTGCTAATGCTAAATTATGCATGGCACTTCCGCCTATAGCTATAAAATGTACTTTTTCTTTAGACACAGTAATTCTTATTTGTATTTAATTAACCAACAAAATTAAAATAAAAAAGAAAAGTAGCAAACTAAGGTTGATAAGTTTCTTTAAGTCAGAAATATCTGTAAATATCCATCTAATCGTTATTTATGTTGATAAACTAAGGATAATATTAACTTTATTTTAAGATAAAGAACATTGTTCTGGTTTACATTTGTGTAATGGAGCAAAATAAATTTACGTCTAAAACGGGTTTAATTAAACCAAAAAACACTAGAAATTTAGGTATTGAGAGTCT